>JAHBXR010000015.1 GCA_019636335.1 Pirellulales bacterium | reverse complement strand
CGTATCGGAGTTTCACCAACTCGCGGACGTGGCCAGAAAGGCTGTTGACTAGCTCGTGCGCCTGCTGACGAGACTCGTCAGCGATCAGATTTGCGACGGGCAACGGCTCGCGGCGGTCGGCAAGAATGCTGACCAGTTCTTCCGGCCCGTCGTGTCTCTCGACCGTGCTGACATGCCGCCGCTTGCCGCCACGCTTGAGGCTGGACCGACTTCGCCAGTGGTCCGTGACCGCATGTCGCACAATGCCGCTCAGCCAAGCGATCATTGGATGCGAGCACGGCGTGCCATCCGAGCCGTCAAAGAAGGCCGGGTTGTAGGTATGCCGACTCTGCCACGCCTTCAGCAGGATTTCTTGGGCGAGATCGTCAACGTCTCGACTGCGAAGGCAGACTCGCAAAGCATGTTTGACCCACCATTCGTGGGCAAAAATCTCGGCCGCTGGATCGGCTTTAGCGATCATTCGTTCTCTCCAAGTTAGAGGGCCAATCGTCTCCCTCATTCCTCCCCTTAGCAGGTGAGAAAATGAGAGAAATGAGGGCGAAATGGAGAGAACTGTCGTTAAGTCCGAAGCGAATCTAAGTCGTGTTGCCGCAACGTATTTAGTTGCTATTTCACGACTTGCGTAAAATCGGCAGCCCAAGTTGAGGGCCTAGTGACCTTTATCGGTCGTGCAGGTTCAAGTCCTGTTTCCCGCACTTTCTCTTGTAGACCTGGACAATCTGTTCTGGTTGCTAGGTCGAATTCTGTCAGGTACGGAGCACCTGACCAAGGGTGGCGTGCGACGAGTGTGGTCGTTTAAGCGGTAGCCCGCTGGGCTGCGATCGCGGTAGAATCGCCTGCTCGAATTCCGCTGGCCGCTGCTAACTGAATGCTCCGCATGCACCCGCCCCTGCCTGGTAGTCCGCCGCCGTTGCCGTTGCTGATTACCGGCATCGCGGGGGTGGCGGGCTATAACGCCTGGCATTATTTCCATGCCCGTTATCCGGGGCGAGTCTTGGGCATTCGCCAGCGCGACAATTGGAAGCTGACGGGCGAAGGGATCGTGCCTTGCGATGCCGAGGATCGCGAGACGCTCTCGCGGCTCTTCGACGAGCATCGCTTTGCCGCCGTGCTCGACTGCGCGGGCAACTGCGCTTTGAAGGCGTGCGAGTTGGATCCCGAGCTGGCCTGGCGGATCAATGTCGAAGGGGTCCGCAACCTGGTTGAAGTCGCCGCGGCGCACGACGTGCGGCTGGTCCATCTGTCGATCGACCTGGTCTATTCCGGCACGCGCGGCGGGGGACACGTCGAAGCGGACTTCACCGACCCGGTGACCGTCTACGGCAAGACGATGGTCGAGGGAGAGCGCATCGTGACGGATGCCGCACCGCAGGCGGCGACGCTGCGCATCTCGCTGCCGATGGGCGTCAGCTTCAACGGGCATGCCGGCGCGATCGACTGGATTCAGTCGCGCTTCAAGAAATCGCGGCCGGCGACGCTCTACTTCGACGAGGTCCGCACGCCGACCTATACCGATTGTCTGAACGAGTTGTTCGAGACGGTGCTGGCGCGTCGCGATCTGTGGGGACTGTTTCACGCGGGTGGGCCGCGGCGGCTGAGCCTGTACGAGATCGCGCAGGTTATCAATCGCGTCGGCGGCTACGATCCCGACTTGTTGCACGGCTGCCCGCGTCTCGAGGCGGGTCCCATTCCGCCCCGCGCCGGCGATGTGACGATGGACTCGAGCCGGTTGGGCGAGGCATTGGGTTACGAGCCCTTCGATCCCTGGCCCTTCGACGACCGCTTCACGCCCACGCATCGCCAGTGGCACTACGAGCGCCCGGCGGGAGAAGGGGGCTCGCCGGCGCTGCTGGCAGAGATTCTCTACCGGAATCCGAAGCGTCGGAACCGGGCCGCGTCGTAGCGAGCTGCGCAATTTGCGAGGTTTTTTGGATCGTGCGATTCGTGGGCAGCATCGAAACGAGTCGGGCTGACCTTGTGACATTACGCCCGTTCTGATAGCACTCCGCCTGCTTGCGGCCTCATGGAGGAGACCGATCGCGTGCGCGCCGAGCCTCCCGCGGAACTAACTGCGCTATTGGAACGTCTGCACCTGGCGACCGCCGCTCAGGTGCGCGCCGAGCATGCGCGCGTTTCGAGACTTGCTCGCGACCTGCCGCTGTTCGAGTCGGTCTGGGTCGACGCCCTGGCGCAGGCGCGATTGCTCACCCCCTTTCAGGCGGCGGAGATCAACGCGGGACGTGGCGAACAACTTCTCGTCGGGCCCTATGTGCTCTACCAGCGACTCACTCCGGCGGCAGCCTGGGAGTGGTACGTTGCCCGCGAGGTCGAAACCTCGGCCGTTGTGCGATTGGCCGTCTTTCCCGTGGGGCGCCGCGACGCCAAAGAGTTGCTGCGCGCGCTCGAGAAGCTTGTCATCGCCACGGGAGAATTGGCGAGCGATCATCTCGCCCCCGCGATACGTTGCGGTATCACGGGCGAAACGGCCTGGGTCGCTTGTCGCCAGGTAGAAGGCCCCACGGCCGCGGCGTGGCTTGTCGAACATGGACGACTGCCCCCCGAGGCCGTACTCGAGATGGCGCGACAGATGGTCGCCGAGTTGGCGATCCTCGAACGCGCGGGGGTCTGCCACGCCGACGTACACGCCGGGCAACTCACGCTGGGCGCGGGGGGACGCACGGTGCTCATGCTGCCGGGCCTGCGCGCGATCCTCCGTCCCGAGGAAGGCTACGCGCACACCGACCTGGCGCCAGAGGCGTACGAAGGTCTCGCGCCCGAGCGCGTGGAACGAGGCACGCCCCCGAACAACGCCAGCGACCTCTTTGCTTGCGGCTGCGCCTGGTGGCACCTGCTGGCGGGGCGTTCGCCCCTGGCCGGAGGCAATGGCCTGGCCAAGGTAAAGGCCGCGCATGCGGCGCGGATCGACGACGTGACGCGGATTGCGCCCGACACGCCGCAACCGTTGGCCGTCGCCATCGCGGCCTGCACGCAGCGCGATCCACAACGTCGCCCCGATTCGTTCGCGGCGCTGGCGACTTCGCTGGGCCCGCCCACGCGCACCGGACGAGGCTCCGTCGCGGCTTGCATGGCACGCCACGCGGGGCATCGCGTGCGCGTGCGCACGCTGGTCGGCGCCACGCGCTGGAGCGATCACGCACCGGTCGCCGTCGCCGCGTTGGCAGGATGCCTGTTGACGGCCGCCGTGGTGACCTGGCCGCATTGGGGTAGGCCGTTGGTGACCTCGGCCAAGACGGCGGTGACGACGCCGCACGTGGCCGCAAAGAGTGGCAAGTTGCAGAAGCTCGCGCACCCCCCGGCGCTCGCCCCGCTCGATGTGCGTCCGACGACGCCATCCTCGGCGACGCTTTCGCTCGCGTCTGGTACTGCGCATGACGGCGCCGTCGTACCGGCATCGGCCACCGCGCCCGTCGCCAACGACAAGGAATTGCTGCTACCGACGGATCGACCGCTGAGAATCGCCGCGCTCGACCTGCGGCCGGGCCAAACGGTGCGCGGCGTCGATGGACGACGACCGCTCCTTTTGATTCCGGCAACGGGCGTGAGCGTGGCGGTTGAAGATGTGCGTTTTGCCGGGGTCGACTTTGTCATCGACGGCCACGCGGGAAGTGAAGCGGGGGCCGTGGCGTCGCCCCTGACGTTGCAGTGCTGGCGGACGAGCTTCGTGCAGTGCTCGTTTCAATCGCTCCGTGGCGATCATCTGGCCACGGCGATCGCCTGGCTGCCCGCCGACGCGGGCACGGATCTCGACCTGCCGACGGGCGTGTTGCGGTTCGAAGATTGCGTCTTCACGAATCTCACGGCCGCGATCGAGAAGCGATCGGCGGCATCGCTCTCGTTGGAGTTGAAGAACACGCTTTGCCTGGGCCCGGGCTCCCTGTTGCGACTTCCGGCCTGGCCCTCTGTGGAGCAGGCGGTCACGATTTCGATGAATCACTCGACGCTGCGCGAGGCAGGGGCGCTCGTCGAATGCCATACGGCGTCCGCGCCGCCGTTGCCTGGTCGATTAACGGTCCACGCTACCGACTGCGTGCTCTTTCCCTCGAAGTTGGGGGGGGTGTTTTACTTCGCGGGTCCTGAAGCGCCCGATCCGCTGATGGCGGCCATCTCGTGGACCGGTCAGGGATCGGTCCTTGGGGTGGGGGCTCAGATGCTGGCGTGGCTACGATCGGGGGCCACGCGTGCCATCCCACTTGCGGACGCCGAGCTCGACGTGGCCGGCCTGGTGCGGAACGACGCCGGGTTTGCGGGAGCGGCGTCGGCGGACCCGGGCTCGTCGCGGATCGTTCGCTGGCAGGTGCCGCTCCATTCGGCCGATCCACCAGGGGTCCGCGAGGCAGGGTTGGCGCTACCGAATCTCAGGGGCGAGCGGCGCTAGGGTGGGCTCTGCCGGCGCGATTTGACCGCCCCCCCTTTTCGACCTAGGGTTGCGTTAGAGTCTTTCCGATACGCGCCGTTCCCTCGCTTTTCTCATCTCTCAAAAGTCGGGCGTTCGAGCCTGGCGTAGGTGGTCCGATGCGATGGTTTCTAATCCGCCTCTTGCGAGGCGAAGATGCTGCCACCGCAGTTGAATATGCCGTGATGTTGGCACTGATTCTGTTGGCGATTCTGGCCTCGATTGGGGTCGTCGGCTCGCAAACCGGCGGCCTGTGGGGCGGAATTGAAGCCGACCTGAACGCACAGGGCTTCGGCTCATAGGCCGAAGAATAGCAAAGCACCAGGGCAATTCCGCTGCTTGTGACAATTCGATGCTGCTGTGAGCGTCGCGTCGTCGCCTTCGCCCCGTGCGAAGCGCCATCACGCGACGCTCATTTTTTGCGCGTCAGCGTCCCGCGCGCAGGAGCCGATCGACCTGTAACAGCCCGGCGATGCTTTTGGCATCCTGGATCTCGCCACGATCGATCATGGCGAGCGCCTCGTTCCAATCGGTGACGAGGGTCTCGATCTCTTCGGTGGCGTCGAGGTGCGTTTTGCCCGCCGTCAGGCCGCGGGCGACGTAGAGGTACATCCGTTCGTCGAGGATGCCGGGAGACATCCAGAATTCGCCGACGGCCTCGATCGAGTTGGCGCGATAGCCGGTTTCCTCCCGCAGTTCGCGGTGCGCCGTTTCGAGCGGCGGCTCCCCCGGCTCGAGCGTTCCGGCGGGCAGCTCGACGAGCGTCGTGCCGACCGAAAGCCGGAAATTGCGGATCAGGCAAATCCGACCGTCGTCGAACAGGGGCACGATCGTCACGGCGCCGGGATGCCGCACCGTTTCACGGACGTGCAATTTGCCGGTGGGGCTGATGCCAGCATGGCGTTCGACGCGAAAGCGTTGTGCTTGCAGCAGGAGTTCGGGGGGTGGTACTTGCATGGCGACTCTCCGTCGATTGCCTCGATTTTCGGGCGACGCTAGAATACAGCTTATCGGAGACTTGCTCCTACGGCCGCCTTGGAAAGCCCGCGGCGCGAGGGAACCCCTCCGGCGCGTCGTGCGGCAATCTCACCGTTGGCGGCGGTACACTCCTTCTCGCGGTCTCTTTAGGCCATGCGCGATCTGCTTGGATGGAATGTTTCGCTCGGACGCTGGGCCGGCGTGCCAGTCCGGATCCACTTCTTCTTTCTGGTCTTTGCGGTTTTAGCGCTCAATCCGCAGTTCGACTTTTCGCCCGCGTTCGGGGCGATCGTCATCGGGCTCCTGTTTGCCAGCGTGCTGCTGCACGAACTGGGGCACAGCGTGGCGGCGGTGCGCATGGGGGGGCGCGTCGAGCAGATCGTCTTGTGGCCCTTCGGCGGGCTGACGCAGGCTACCGTGCCCCACGAGCCGCGGGCCGAGTTGGTGACCTCGTTTGCCGGGCCGCTGGCCAATCTCTTTGCCTGCGTCTTGATCCTCCCCCCCCTGGTCATCTGGGGGGGCGCCGCGGTCGAGACGGGGGGCGTGCTGAGCTTCGATCCGTTGCGTCCGCCGGTGTCGGCCGACGGCGCCATCACCTGGCAACTGACGGCCGGCCTGGCCTTCTGGATCAACTGGATGTTGTTCCTGGTGAATCTGCTTTTGCCAGCCACGCCGCTCGACGGGGGGCGCGTGATGCGCTCGGCGTTGTGGCCTTTCGTGGGCTATCGCCACGCCGCCATGCAGGTCGCCTGGGCGGCTCGTATTACCGGTGTAGTGCTCTGCCTGGCTGGGTGGTTTATCAGCACGCGGCCCGAGGAATCGGGCGTCGCGTTCGAACACGCCTGGGTTCCCATGTCGCTTTTGGGGGTGTTTCTCTTTTTCAGCGCCCAGCAAGACGCCGACCGTCTGCGCGAGGGGGACCGCGAGGATGCCGCCTTCGGCTACGACTTCTCGCAGGGGTACACGAGCCTGGAACGCTCGTTCGAGCCCACGCGCAGCGGTGGCCCCAGCGCCATGAAGCAGTGGTTCGAGCGTCGCCGCATCGCCAAGCTCGAACGCCAGCGTCAGCAGGAAGAAGAAGAGGATCGCCGGGTAGACGAAGTCCTCGCGCGGCTGCACGAACTGGGGCCCAACGGCATCTCGCCGGAAGACAAGGCCCTGCTCGACCGCGTTAGTGCCCGGTATCGCAATCGCGAGACCAGCTAGGGGCTGGTTTTTGGGCTGCCAGTCCCCCCCTCGTCCGGACCGGTCGCACCTGTCGCGATCGCTACGTTCCGCACGCGAATTTCCAGCTTGCGGCTGGACGAAACTCCTGTACCGATCACGTTTTGCCCACGGATCGCTCGTAACCTAAGCTTCCATCGGAACGAAGGCATCTGGGCTACAGTCACCCCTTGGGCCGAGTGTCGATGACGAGTTTTGGCATCACGACGATCGCGAATGGCACGAGTGCCAGCGGTACCGAACGCCCGTTGCCCTCTACGCTGCGTCACGCCGCCCGGGCGCTGCGCGATGCGTTTGGAATCGGCTTCCAGCTCTTCGACGGCGAGACAGGCGAACTCGTCGTTGCGGGAGACGACCAGCCGGTGGGGGACATGGGGCTGCGTGAAGAGCTCTGTCGCGCGGTGGCGCGTCGTGGCCGCATCGAGTTTCTGCAGGAAGAACCGCCAGTCATGCTGCTGGCGATTCCGATTCCGTTCGAGGACCGGGGCACGATCGTGGCCGCGGCTGCCTTCGTGACGGGCGAACTCGACGACGTCGAGCACCAGCACGGCGTGTCGCTGCTTGGGCTCACTCCTCAGGAAACGCACGACTGGTGTACGCGCCAGCGTCCCTGGACGGCCCATGCCCTGGAGCGGACCGCGCACATGCTGCTCGCGAAGCTCGAGTCCGAGCGGCGCGTGTTGCGACTCGAACGTGAGGCGGACGAACTCTCGGTGCAGATCGCCGCGACCTACGAGGAGATCAGTCTCCTTTACCGTTTGATTCAAAACCTGAAGATCTCGGCCAAGCGCGACGTGCTGGCGCGCCTGGCGCTCGAGTGGATCGCCGAGGTCTTGCCGGCGCGTGGCCTGGCGATCGAGTTGCTGCCGTCGGGCGAAACCGAGGAAGCGGCGCTGGGAGCGAACTCGGGGCCACTGCTGCTGACCTATGGTGAATGCCCGGTCGATCTCGAGGGGATGCGGCGCCTGATCGATTATTTGAATCTCGGCGCGACGAGCGTGCCGGTGGTGGCCAATCCGCCCGTTTCGGAGAAACCCGACTGGCCCCATCCAAGCATCCGCGAGTTGGTGGTCGTGCCCCTGGCCGAAGGGGAAAAGTTGTTCGGTTGGCTGGCCGCCTTCAATCACACGTCTGGACAGCAATTCGGCACGGTCGAGGCCAACCTGCTCAACTCGGTCGGCACGATCCTCGGCATTCACAGCAGCAATATCGATCTCTATCGCCAGCAGGCCGAGCTGCTGGCGGGGGTGGTCCGGGCGTTGACCTCGGCCATCGACGCCAAGGACCCCTACACCTGCGGCCATAGCGATCGCGTGGCGAGAATCTCGGTGCGGCTGGCCCAGGAGATGGGGCTCGATCTCGACACGCTCAAGACGATTTACCTCGGCGGTCTGCTGCACGACGTGGGCAAGATCGGCATCGACGACAACGTGCTTCGCAAGCCGGGCAAGCTGACCGAGGCCGAGTTCGCGCACATCAAGACGCACGTCGAGATCGGCTACCACATTCTCATCGACCTGAAGCAATTGAGCCACGTGTTGCCGATCGTGCGCCATCACCACGAATCGTGGGACGGCCGCGGCTATCCGCACCAACTCACGGGCGAGAACATCCCCTTCCTGGCGCGCATCGTGGCTGTGGCCGATGCGTTCGACGCCATGAGCAGCGACCGCGTGTACCGCAAGGGGATGGACGAGGAGAAGCTCGACGGCATCCTGCGCGACGGCGCCGGCAAGCAATGGGATGCCGACGTCATCGCGGCCTTCTTCCGCGCCCGCGACGACGTGCGGCAGATCGCTCAGAGCGAATCGGCCCTCTCCGATCAGCGTCTGCGCGGCGATTTCTCGTAACCAGGTACGGCAGGCAAAATTCTGTCAGGTACGGAGTACCTGACCTACGCGCGCGGTCGCGCCGTTGGTGTGCGCACCGTGGGCGATTCTCGCTCAGCCCCCCAGGCGGGGGCGCTTGCGGGTCGAGCAGACATCGACCACGCGGCCCGTGTCGGTCAGGGCGACGTGGTGGCGATCTTCTCCCTCGATGCGATGCACCGAGAGGTGGTAGGCCTCGTCGGCCGCGGCCAGGTAGGGACGCGATTCGAGCGGCGCGGGACGGCGAATCTTGCCCCACGAGCCATCGCCCAGGTAGACGATGCCGTTCGGATCCTTGAGGCCATCAAGCATCGGGTGCGTGCGCTTGAAGGTGTGATCGTGGTGCTCGAACACCGCGTCGACGTTGTACCGCTCGAACAGCGGACACCAGTACTTGCGGTTGGCATAGCCCGAGTCGCCATCCTCCCCCGTTTCGTCGAACGTACGGTGCGACGGATAGGCCGGCACGTGATTGAAGACGAACACCGTCGGGCAGTCTTCGCGCTCTTTCAGCGTTTTTTCCAGCCAGTCGGTCTGGTCGCCGGCAATGGGCGAGGTGTGATTCGTGTCGAGCAGGATGAGCGACATGTAGTCGCCGAAATCGAGGCTCGCGTAGCCGGTGTCCTTGAACAGGCCATCGAACACGGAATAGAAGAAGGCCGCCTTTTCGCGCGGCTTGTTGTAGCCGCCGTCGACCTCGTGGTTGCCGAGGCAGGCCAGGAGCGGAATCAACCGCCCCTCGGCATCGCGCACGTCGCGCGAATAGTTCTTCAGAAACTGCAGGAACACGCCCGGGTTGCGCGAGTTCTCGTAGGCGAGATCCCCCCCCAGCACGACGAACATGGGGGATTGCCGCGCCGCGACCTTGTTCGTTTCGATGGCGTGCTCGCCGATGCCGCTGTCGCCCCCCGAGACGAAGTGGATCGTGTTCGTTGCCTTGGCCGGCATCGTACGGAAACGCTGCTCGGTCGAGTCGAGGCCGACGCGAAACATGTAGTCCTTGTCGGGCTGCAGGCCGGTGAGTTCGGCGCGGAAGATCCAGCGGCCGCTCTGCGGGAAGGGGCGCGCCGTGTGCTGCTGACTCTGCCAGAGGTTGTCTCCCACGGCGCGGTACCAGATCGGACGGTCTTTGCCGTCCTCTGCCGAGCCGACCCATTGGATCGTCATCGTCGTGGTCGGGTCCTGCTGCCAGGTGAGGAACAGGGCGATCGGCTCGAAGGTCGGGGGCGCCTCGAACTTCGGTTGTGCGGCGTCTTGCGCCCAGGTGGGGCGGGCGTACTGGCTCGCCAGGATCAAGGAACCGGCCTGGAGCAGCGAACGGCGACTGAGACTGAGCATGACGTACCTTCCTACGGGGCGGGCGAGCGCGGTCCCTGGGCCGCGCCGCGAGACAGGTGGGCAGTATCCTCCACAGGATAGCCGCCCGCGGCCTCGATCTCTACCGTTCCGCCACGTAGAGGGGGGGATGAAGTTTTCGTCAGCTCGTGCCGTGCTTACTCGGAAGAGCCTACGTGGCGCGCCCGGATCAGCACGTAACCCTCGCGGTCCCAACGAAGAAAGATCTCGTAAATGTGGCCGCGAAAGCGATAGCCTTCGTCTTCGAGTTGCTCGATCACCTGCCAGGGTAACGTGCGCAGGGCGCGGACACTGTATTCGCAGGCACACCAGAAGTGGCGCCCCAGGGCGGCGCCGTCGGTGTGGCGATACAGGGTCCAGGCTTCGGTCATCGTGTCGTCATCGATGTGGCCACGCAGACGCTCGCCGTCGCGTGGTCCGCCGAGGAATTCGAACACCAGGGCCTGCCGCTGCTGGAGCACGGGCTTACCCCTTGAGCTTGACCGTGACGGTTTTCAGTTCGGTGTAGTGTTCGAGCGCGGCCTCGCCATTCTCGCGGCCATTGCCCGACATCTTGAACCCGCCAAAGGGCGTGGTCGTGTCGACGACGTGGTAGCAGTTGACCCACACGGTACCGGCCTTGACGCGCTTGGCGTAGAGGTGTGCCTTGTCGATGTCCTGCGTCCAGATGGCCGCGGCGAGACCGTAAGTGGTGTTGTTCGCGCGCTCGATCACTTCCTCGACGCCGCGGAACGGCAGCACGCTGACCACGGGGCCGAAGATCTCGTCGCGCGCGATCGTCATGTCGTCCGACACGTGGTCGAAGAGGGTCGGCTCGACAAAGAAGCCCCGCTCGCCACGCCGCTGCCCACCGACGACGAGCCGAGCCCCCTGCTGCTGCCCTTGCTCGACGTAGCCTAGGATCTTGTCCAGTTGCTCCTGCGAGACCTGCGGGCCCTGTTCGGTAGCGGGGTCGAGCGGATCGCCGAGCTTGCGCTGCTTGGCCTTCGCGGCGAGACGCTCGACGAACTCGGCGTGAATCTTCTCTTCGACGAACAAGCGGCTTCCCGCCGTGCAGCACTGTCCGCCGTGGAAGTAGATGGCGTGGAACGCCCCCGCCACGGCCTCGTCGAGATCGGCATCGGCGAAGATCACATTCGGGCTCTTCCCGCCGAGTTCGCAGGTGACGCGCTTGAGCGTGTTGGCCGCCGACTTCTGGATGATCTTGGCGGTGTCGACATGCCCGGTGAAGGCGATCTTATCGACCTCCGGATGCGCGACGAGCGCCGCGCCGGCCGTCTCGCCAAAGCCGTTGACCAGGTTGACGACTCCCGCCGGGAAGCCCGCTTCGATGGCCAGTTCGCCCAGACGCAGCGCCGTGAGGGGGGTCTGCTCGGCAGGCTTCATCACGATCGTATTGCCGCAGGCGAGCGCGGGTCCCCACTTCCACGCCAGCATCAGGAGCGGGAAATTCCACGGGATGATCTGACCGACGACGCCCACGGGCTGGCGCAGCGTGTAGGACAGAAAGTTGCCACGGACCGGCACCGTGCGCCCTTCGATCTTGTCGGCCCAGCCGGCGTAGTAGCGGAGCGTGGCGGCGACGCCGGCCATGTCTCCCTTCGCATCGCTGATGGTCTTGCCCGAGTTGAGCGATTCGAGCGCCGCCAGTTCTTTGGCGTGTTGGTCGACGAGATCTGCCAGGCGAAACAAGAGTCGACCGCGATCGACGGCATCGGTGTTGCCCCACGGGCCAGACTCGAGTGCCGCGCGTGCCGCCTTCACGGCGCGATCGATGTCGGCGGCCGTTCCGGAGGCTACCTTGGCAATGGTTTCGCCCGTCGCGGGGTTGATCGCCGCGAGGCGGCCGCCGTCCGAGGCGTCGACCCATTCGTTGTTAATCAGCAGCTTCGTCTGGCGGATCGCGGGAGGCGCCGAGGCAGGCATGGTCATCATGGCCATGTGCGGTTCCTTGTGCGTGGGTGAGTCGTGGCGGCGGTGCGTGGCGAAAAAGCGGGGCGCCCTGTTGTGGCCCCCCGGCGAGATCGTTATATCTGAGCGAATATCACGTGCGAAAGCAATCGTCCCGGACGATACTTTTTTTCTCGAAAACTCGGAGTCTGCGATGAGCCGAATGCTGATCTTCCTGGCAACCCTACGTTGGCCGGCCACGGCGCTGGTCGCGTTGATATTGACCGTCCTTACCGTCATGCCTGCGGCGCGGGCCGACGAAGCGACGCTGCTCGCCTCGGGGCTCGAGAATCCGGAGTCGGCCGTGGTCGGCGGCGATGGAAGGATCTACGTGACGATCATCGGCAAGTCGAACGCCGACGGCGATGGTCGCGTGGGCGTGCTCGAAGGCAACGAGATCAAGACGTTCGCCGAGGGGCTCAACGATCCGAAGGGGATCGCCCGGCGCGGCAACGATCTGGTCGTGGCGGACAAGACCAAGGTGTGGCTCGTCGGTCCGCAGGGGGAAGTGAGCGTCTTGGCCGAGGCCGATCAATTTCCGGTCAAGCCGCGTTTCTTTAACGACATCGAAGTGGGCCCCGACGGCGAGGTGTATGTCTCGGACACGGGCGCTTTCACGTCGCAGAGCGCGGTGTTTCGCATTGCGCCGGCGGGCGAAATCACGGTCGTCGCGGATACGAAAACCTTGCCCGAACTGAAAGGGGCCAACGGCGTGCTTCTCGACGGCAAAGAGCATCTGCTGGTGGCGGACATCACCGCGGGCAAGCTCTATCGCGTGGAGTTGGCGACCGGCAAAGGCGTGGAGATCGCGTCCGATCTGGGGGGCGCCGATGGACTGGCCTGGGACGCGAAGGGGCGACTCTACATCAGCGACTGGCGCGGGGGCCGCGTGTTTCGCCGCGATACGGCCGAAGCGGAGCCCCAGCTCTTTACCGAAGGGTACAAAGCGGCCGCCGATATCGCCTTCGATCCCGCCGGCCGCCTGTTGCTGCCGGACATGCGCGCAGGTACCCTCACCGCGATTCCGATCAGCGACTGAGAAGGACCGCGATGAACCCCGTCGTCGTGATTCAGCACATCGCCTGCGAAACGGCAGGAACGATCGAAGACGTCTTGCGTGAGGCGGGATTGAATCTCACCTTCATACGGACCTTTCTCGGCGATACGATACCCGCGAGCGCGTCGGAAACGAGCGGTATCGTCGTGATGGGGGGCCCGATGAGCACGCACGAAACCGATCGCTACCCGCACCTTCGCGAGGAGTTGCATCTGCTGGCTGGCGCCTGTGTGGCCGAAGTCCCGGTACTAGGCATTTGCCTGGGCAGCCAATTGCTCGCGGCGGCAATGGGAGCGACTGTTCGCGCCAGTGGATACCAGGAGATCGGTTGGAAAAGCGTTGAGCTATTGCCCGCCAGCGTCGATGACCCCCTGTGGCACGGCATGCCGCAGCGTTTTGTTCCGCTCCATTGGCACGGAGACGTGTTCGATCTTCCCGCCGGCGCGGTGGGGTTGGCACGTTCGGAATGGACGCCATGCCAGGCGTTCCGCTGCGGCGCGACGGCGTATGGATTATTATTTCACCTGGAAGCAACACTCGAGACCTTGCGGGAAATGGTCGTGACGTTCGACGCGGAGTTGAAAGGCGCCGGCATCGCCGGCGATAGCATCCTCGATCAAGCCCCAGCAAGATTGTCCGATCTCAAACTCATTGGCCGCGAGGTGTTTCGTCGGTGGACCGAATTGGTTGTTCGGCAAAGCCGACAACGTGTACGTTGCTAACGAAACATCCACGCGGCTAACTAAACGAGGAGTTCCCAGATGAGTCGTCTGTTCGTGGTTTCGCTCTTCCTGACCGTGGGAGTGTGCAGCGCATCGGCGTTGTCCAAGGTGGCCGCGGCGGACGTCGATCAACGTCCCCTGCCGCTGGGCGTGGTGAACGCATTCCCCGAGATCGAATGGACGGGCTGGGACTTTGGCGAGGACTCGGGCGTGCCGCAGCCGATTCGGCCGATCCTGCTGACGAACGCGGGAGATGGCTCGGGACGGATCTTCGTTCCCACGCAACACGGCGTCCTACACATACTCGACCAGGGAGCGAAGACCAAGGACACGAAAGTCTTTCTGGATATGTCCTCGAAGGTCTCGTACGACGACAAGACGAACGAAGAAGGCTTTCTCGGCCTCGCGTTTCATCCCAAGTTCAAAGAGAACGGCGAGTTCTTCGTCTACTACACGAACAAGGCCAAGAAGCATCAGAACGTCATCTCGCGGTTTCGGGTGAGCAAGTCGGATCCCAACGTGGCCGATCCTGACTCGGAAGAGGTCCTGCTCGTGCTCGACAAGCCGTTCTGGAATCACGACGGCGGCACGATCGCCTTCGGTCCGGATGGCTATCTTTATGTGGCGGTCGGCGACGGCGGGCTGGCGAACGACCCGTTCAAGAACGGCCAGAAGATGAGCACGCTGCTAGGCAAGATTCTGCGAATCGATGTCGACAGCAAGTCGGGGGATCTCGCGTACGGAATTCCAGCAGATAATCCTTTCGTGGGCGAGAAAGACGCCCGCGGCGAAATCTGGGCCTACGGACTGCGCAACGTCTGGCGTATGGCGTTCGATCCGGTCACGAAGCGTCTGTGGGCCGGCGACGTCGGACAAGACACCTGGGAAGAAATCGACCTGATCGTCAAAGGGGGCAACTACGGCTGGAACATTCGCGAGGGGCTGCACCCGTTCGCCAAGCAGGGGGACAGCGCCGCGGAGAGCGAGAAGCCCGCGGGCATGATCGATCCCATCTGGGAGTATCATCATGATGTGGGCAAGTCGATCACCGGGGGGCTGGTCTACCGGGGCAAGGCGGTACCCGAGCTGGTCGGCGCTTATCTCTACGCCGACTACGTGACGGGCAAGATCTGGGCCCTGCGCATCGACGAGGAGACGGGCAAGGTCGTCTCGAATCGCGAGATCCCCTTGAACAAGCCGATCGTGATTCTTTCGTTCGGCGAGGACGAGGATGGCGAGGTCTATTTCATGACCTATGCGCCAACGCCTGAGTCCATCTACCGCTTCGAATCGGAGAGCAAGTCGGGAAGTTAGAGCGATTTCAGGAATCGCTCCGTGGTTTGGCGCACGGCGGCGTCGAGCTGGCGATAGATCTCGACGGTCGAGCGTCCGTAGGGCGTGAGCCGCGTTCCGCCACCTTTGGCGCCGCCGGTCGAGGCCTCGACGACCGGCTGCGGCGCGGCGTCGTTCATGCTTTTGACCAACAGCCAGGCCCGCCGGTATGACATGCCGACGCTGGCGGCCGCCTGGCGAATGCTGTGGTGCTCGTCGATGGCTTCGAGCAGCGCAACGCGACCGCGGCCGAGGACGACTTCGCCGTCGTTCTCGAGCCAGATGCGCATGCCACACGACCACTTGTTGCGTTTGGCCATCGGTGCTTCGAGCGTACGAGAAGTGCAGGTCAGTCGACGGCCAGCATCACGTCCGATGCCTTGATCACGGCGTACACCGGTTTGCCGACAGCCAACTCGAGGTTGTCGACCGATTCCTTGGTGATCACCGAGACGATTTGCAAACCACCGGGCAACTCGACGATGACCTTCGAGTTGACGGCGCCCGGCTCGATCGATTGAACGGTGCCCTGGAGCTGATTGCGTGCGCTGACTTTCATCTTGGTTCTCGCGTGTCGATGGGGCGATTCGGAGATCGTCCGCTCGATTCTATCCGCAGGGGCGGTGGCAAAAAACCGAGCCGGCCCCCGCTACCCGGCGAAACCACACGTGAACGACAGGGTTCACCCTGTAGGCGGGCAACGTGCGCCGCGCTTGCTTTTGCCGGGGGGCACTCCTACAGTCGAAGTAGTCCAACCCCCGATCAGGCCCCGTGTGGCGATTGCACGCGGCCTGCCCACCCTGCCTCCCACCGTCCGCCGCGCGGACACCCTCACGCCAGTTCGGGAAACATACCGATGTCACGCCGTTTTGACCGTCTCGTGGCTGCTTGCGTTGCGTCCGCTCCGCTGTTGATGTCGACGTCGTGGGCCGTCGAGCCGACAGTGGCCAACTGGCCGACCTTCCGCGGCGCCAACCGTTCGGCGGTGGCCCCCGATCGAGATCTGCTCGATGCGTGGCCCGAAGGGGGACCGAAGTTGTTGTGGCAGACCTCGGGGGCCGGACGCGGCTATTCGAGCCTGGCCGTGGCGAACGGTCGCGTCTACACACTGGGAGACAACATTCCCGGGGCCGAGGATCAGGACGAGTACCTCACTTGCTTCGACGAGGCCGACGGCAAGCTGCTTTGGAAGTTGAAGGCGGGGCCACCCTGGAACGAAGGCAAACCCACGTGGCAGGGGTCGCGCAGCACGCCGACCGTGGATGGCGATCGCGTCTACTTCCTCACGCCGCATGGCGTCCTGGTCGGCGCGGACACTGATGGGAATGAAATCTGGCGCAAAGATCTGCGCAACGACTTTGGCGGCGTGAAGGCCGACAACTGGGGCTACGGCGAATCGGTGCTCATCGATGGCGAGAAGCTGGTCTGCACGCCGGGGGGACCGACCAACACGATGGTCGCGCTCGACAAGAACAACGGCGAAACGATCTGGACGATGATCCGGCCCGAGGACCGCGGGGCGGGGCACGCCTCGATCGTCGTGGCCGAGATCGAAGGGACGCGCATCTACGTGCAAGCGACCGGCAGCGGACCGATGGGCGTGCGCGCCGACGATGGCAAGTTGCTATGGAAGTTCGACATTGAACAGACGACCGCCGTCATTCCCACGCCGATCGTGCGCGACGAACTGGTCTTCTTCGTGGCCGGCTATGGCCGGGGTGGCGCGCTGTTGAAGCAGGTGCCGGCCGACGACGGCGCGATCGACGTCGAAGTCGTCTATCCGCTCAAGACCGAGTTGGGGAACAAGCACGGTGGAGTGGTGCTGGTGGGGGACTATCTCTACGGTGATTCAGAAGATCGGGGCATTCCCTATTGCGCCGAACTATTGACGGGCGAGGTGAAGTGGAAGTCGCGCGGCGCGGGAAGAGAATCGGCCTCGGTGGCGGCGGCCGACGGCCATCTCTACATCCATTACGCCAATGGGACCATGACCCTGGTCGAGGCCTCGCCCGAGGAATTGAAAGAGACGGGCGTGTTCGAAGTGCCGGGCAGCGGCGATAACCCCGGCTGGGCGCACCCGGTCATCACCGGCGGCAAGCTTTACCTGCGCGAAGGGGACGTGATCGTCTGCTACGACGTGCGTCAGTAACGCCTCACGCGAGCGATCTCGTCATTCCGCTTGCTGCTGCGCAACACCGACCATTTTGCGATGTTCGCCGTTCGAGTGGTTCGTTCGCACCGCAAAATGATCGGTGCTAACCCACTATCGCTCGTCGGCGCTTTCGGGTGACGGTGAATCCTGTTCGCCTTCCGCCGGCGCGTCGGCAGCGGGCTGTTCGTTTTCGCTGGCGTCGGCGTCTGGCGACTCCTTCAGCCACTTGCCGCGCAGCTTGTTGCCATGCTGCTGGGGCGAGCTGTCTTGCGAATAGAGCTCGATCGCCTCGGGCAGCTTGCCAAGCTCTTCGTAGGTCCGCGCGAGGTTGTAGCGGGCGCCGTAGGTCCAGGGGCCGCTCGGCGTGGCCTCGAGGGTGCGCTTCTTCAGGTGAGCTTCGGCCTGCTCGAACATCCCGCGGTCGAACGCCACGAGCCCCAGCCAATAGCTGGCGTCCCGTTTGCCAGCGACGTATACCTCGCGAAGTTCCCCTTGCAGATTGGCGGCTTCGATTTCGTCGTCCGAGGGACGCGCCAACTGGTAATAGAAGCTCGCGCTCTCTTCGCCGTCGAAGTCGCCTTTGAAATGGTGGATGCGTCCCCGCCAGAGCGGATTCACGGCCCCCTTCGGCGTCTGCACCGGGGCGGCGAAGAAGGGCACCATGTCGCGGAGCAGTGCTTCGCGCTGGGGCGCGGTCATGGCGCCCTGCCAGTTCTGTACCTCGTAGGGATAGTTCCACAGCTTGGCGTCGGACACGTGGGGCGAGTTTTTCAGCCGCGCGATCAAATCGGTCGGATCGGTCGACAGCAGCAGGCGATTGTCCCCCGCCATCTGCGACTCGAACAAGCTCATGCGACGCGCGAGATAGAGGGGCGAGGCCTCGGCCAGCGCCACGACTCCCTGGAGCCGTGCGGCATCGATCGGGTAGCGATGCTGCTCGTCGAGATCGAGCTGGCGCAACAGCGATTCATCCGCCACAACCTGCTCGAGCGTGGCGACCCCCTGCCCCCCCGGCCCGGGAACCGGCAACCCCAGCCGCGGATCGAACAAGTAGAGTTGATTGTTTTCGAACAGCGCCGGCAGCCACGGTTCGAGTTTGCCCGAGCCATCCTTGGCGGGAAGGGCCAGCATGACGACGTCGAGTTGCTGCTGACGCGCGAGCAGGATGAACAGCCAGGCACGCTCCACGGCCGTGCCATGCCCGACGAGCAAGGTCTGGAACGGCAGCCGGCGCGGGCCCTCCTTGCCGTCGGCGTCGAGTTGTACGTTGCGCACGACCCAGTCGAATAGATGGGTCGCTTGGGCCAGCGGATCTGCCTCGTGCCCGCGGGCCACGCGCGAGATGTTGCGCAGCCAGACGACCTCTTGCAGAAAGCTCGCGTCGAGATCGCTGAACTTGACGGCAGCGAGGTCGTGGAGGGCAATGACCCTGGCAAATTCGGGGGGCAAGCCGTTGATGGCGGCGTCGGGCTGCCAGGGCTCGGCCGTGGCTTTCTTCTGCAGGTCGATCCATTGATTCAGCCGGACGATGATCGTCTTCATCATCTCCTGGCTGTCGAACTCATCGAGATGATCGAGATTGTCGATCGCAAAGGCGTGCAGGTCGCGGCTCAGCCCGGCGCCGACCGCCGCCGCGGTCGAAGACTGCTTGCCCGCGCTCGAGTTGGAGTCCTGCGAGCAGCCCGCCGCGGTAACGAGCACCAACACGCAGACCCATGCCGCGAGCCACACTTGGCGCATTGCCACGAGGTGCGCGCCGGGAGAACGATCCGTGGAAGCGGTTCGCCCGGGCCGGCAATTTGCCGTGGAATACATGGGCCTCGTACGGTTCCAGACTTCGTCAATCACGGAGTGCCTCTATCGTTTCGCGAATCTGCAACAAGCGCCGCAAGACGCCGGGGAATTGATCGAGCGGGATCATGTTCGGACCGTCGCTGGGTGATCGATCTGGATCGGGATGAGTTTCAAAGAAGAGCCCATCAACGCCCAGCGCCGTGGCGGCGCGGGCCAGCGGCTCGACCATGGCGCGATTGCCCCCGGTCGCCGTACCGAGTCCCCCCGGCTCCTGCACGCTGTGCGTGGCGTCGAAGATGACGGGCGTGCCGAGCTCACGCATCTGCGGAATGGCACGCATGTCGTTGACCAGCCGACCATAGCCGAAGAACGTGCCGCGTTCGCAGAGCAGGATGTTCTGGCAGCCGACCGATTCGAGCTTCGAGACGACGTTCTTCATGTCCCAGGGGGCGAGAAACTGGGCCTTCTTCACATTCACGGGGCGCCCGGTTTTCCCGGCGGCCACGAGCAGGTCGGTTTGCCGCGCCAGAAAGGCCGGGATCTGTAGCAGATCGCAAACCTCGGCCACCGGCGCCGCCTGGTAAGACTCGTGAATATCGGTGGTAACGGGCAGGCCCGTCGCATGCTTGACGCGAGCGAGCATCTTCAGCCCTTCGTCCATGCCGAGTCCGCGAAAGGCGCTGGCGCTGGTTCGATTGGCCTTGTCGAACGAACCTTTGAAGACGAGTTGGATCGGCAGCTCGTCGGCCAACTCGCGCAGCCGCGTCGCGATGCGCAGCGAGAGCTCGTCATTCTCGAGGACGCAGGGTCCGGCGATGACGAGCAGTCGCTGACCTGGGCCGCAGCGGTAGGGGCCAATCGAGGCGGGGTTTTGAGGCACGTTCGATTCCTCCTGAATGGATGCGCCGTCCGTCGGCTTATAAAACAGCGTTCGGCCTGGTCGAGGGGGGAACGAGCAATCGCATCCGCGCCGGAATAATTTCCAATTCCAAAGGCAAATAGCCCGCCGCGTCCCCATCGAGCTGATAAGGCACCTCGCCATCGGACTCGAGACGGACGCGTGCCGCGCGTTGCGTGCGGCAATCGGCCAGTCGCTCGTGCCGACGCAGCATCACATTGGCCAGGTACCACAGTCCGCGCGACGTCGAGCCACGAGCAAGTGTGCAGACATCGAATCGGCCATCGGTCCCATCCGCGCTAGGGGCGATCGGCAATCCACGGGCATAGCAAGGCAGGTTGAAGGCGAAGCACCACCTGGCCCGCCACGAGTCGACCGCCGCGCTTCCCGTCGTCGAGTCGCCGCAATATACCCGCAACTCGGGATACTCGTAATTACGCATGGCGGCCAGGATCGGTTGAACGTAACTCCAATGCCGAATGTTGCCTGTGCGGCGTGCGTGGACACGGCGGACGACCTCGGCATCGAAGCCGGCGCTGGCCATCAGGGCGAAGAGGCGGCCGTTGGCACTTCCCATATCGAGGTCGAGGCCGTGGCCGGCCACGATCGTCTCGACCAACTGTGCCGGGTCGCGGCGAATATGGAAGTATCTGGCCAGCAGGTTTTCAGTCCCCAGCGGTAGCACCGCCAAGGGCAGGCCGTGGGGGATTCGATTCAGGGCCGCGGTGATCGTGCCATCTCCCCCGGCCGCCACGACCCCCCGGAGTTGCCCCTGCGCGTGGAGCGCATGGGATCGCTCGGCAAGTTCTTCGAGTTCGCCGACCGGGGTGGTGGGGAAGCCTGCCCGATCGAGCAGTCGAACCGCCTCGGCAATCAGTTCAGCGGCGTGCGACGCGCCAGCCTTGCGATTGACCAGCAGCAGAACCTGCATAGGTGCTCGGGTGAAAAGTAGCCTAGCGGCATACGTAACTGGTTCGGCGGTTGTGTCTTGCGCCACGACCGCTCGGCAGATTCTCCCACCTGCCATGCTAGTCGGTCAACGGAGACCACAAGCTCAGGGCGGAAGGATGTCTCAAATCGAGATCAAAGCGGTTGACACACGAGCGCACACTACCTGGAGGTGGGGGTGCTGTTCGATGCTGACGTACGCTGTTCGATGAGGTGTAGCAAAATAATACACGTCGAAAATGGTCGCAAACAGCGGATCTGGAACCATTTAGAGCATTTATGAATAGCGATAACTCATGCTCTAGTTGGGAGATGCAGTGGTTCTTGCTGAATTGCCACATGCCACGACACGCCTACTGGCACGCGAAGTGCTTTTTCGTGGGCCGCACGACCGACAAGGTCGGCACCAAACGAATCTGGCCCGCGGGGCCTCTGGCGTATTTCGGCGGAATGGTTTCTTGCCCCTGGCCATTCAGCAGAGCCAACGTGGATGTGGCACGCCAGAGGCCCCCGACTTTTTTGCGGGTGCTGCTCGTTCTGTGGATCGTTCGAGCAGGCACCGTCGGCGACGGCATCGCGGGCCTTGAGAATGCTAGTCTTGCGCTAGGCGCAGCCGCGCCCTGACGGCGATTTCCCGCGCCTGACCGTTCCGCGCGAGATGGCGATGTCGAAGGCCCCAATCCCCGCTCCCGATGCAGGTATGGACCGCGAAGCGGCCTCAGGCCCCGGAGCGGCAACCGCGACCGTGCCACGCAGCCAGCGCTCGATCGGAGTCTTGGGAATTGTCTCCCTCGTCTTGGTGTTAACCACGCTACAATTTGCTTTGCTCGCGTATCTGCAGCAACACCGGACGGCGGCGCGTCTCGAGCCGGAATTCTCGCTGGGAACCTTTCGTTATGAAGAGGTCACGGGTGCGTCCGACCCGATCCGCGCCGCACAATTCGAGTTGCACATCGACCTTTTGCCCGAGGTCGACCGCGAGGCACGATTGAGGCTGACCGCCCGGCGGTTTAAGGTGCAGCAAGGGATCGAAGAGCTGCTGCGCCGCGCTCGCGGCAGGGAGTTCGAGGATCCGGCGCTCGCGGAATTGAAGCGAATGCTCAAAGAACAGATCAACGCATCACTCGGACTGCGGTCGATCGGCGAGATCATCATTACCGATCTGAAGTTGACGCGCGGCGCCGCGATGGCCGTGACGACGCCGCACGAGACGGAGCCCCCCTACGAGGGAGAGGAGCTTGACTCCAGCCCGACCAAAGTGGCACAACCGTCCGATTCGGACCGCACATCGTCGCTTTAGATCGTTGGCTGGCGAAACGAGCGATTTGGACCGAAACCATTGCCACTGGCGAGGGTTATTGTTCAATACTACTCGCGCACCGAGACACTCGATGCGGCATCCGAAAAACCGTGCGGACGTTCCGGGTGTTTCGACCGCGTCGGAATCGACCGTTTACGCCGGCATTTGATCGCCTCTCGGGTGGTTCGTCAGTCCGGCACCGAGAGGGGAGTCGTCTGCCATGCTCACCATCGGCGATCCTGCCATCTGGTTTGTCGCGCGTAGCACCGTCAATCCGAAGTTCCATTTCGATACGGTGGCAGGCCGTTACGTCGTCCTGACGTTTTTCGGCAGCACGCGTCTTCCCGCCTCGGCCCAGATGCTGGCCGACGTCGAAGCGGCACAAGAGGACTTCGACGGTGAGCGAGCCGTTTTCCTGGGGGTCAGTTGCGACCCGGGTGACGAAGCGCGCGTCGGCGCCGCGCTCATCTCGCCGGGCATCATTTTCTTTGCCGATTTCGACGCGCAGATCGCCCGCGCCTATGGGATCGTCGACGCCGCCGGAAACATGCAGCCGACGACGTTCGTGCTGGACGAGGGGCTCCGCGTCGTGGCGGTAGTGCCGCTGCTGGGCGATGGCCGGGGGCACGTCGCGCAGGTGCTAGAGCGCGTGGCGTCGTTCCCCGAGCTGGTCGACTCCTCGCGGTCGGCGCCGGTGCTGATCTTGGACCGTGTCTTCGAACCGGAACTGTGCCGCACGCTGATCGAGGTGTACGAACAGCAGGGGGGCACCGACTCCGGCTTCATGCGCGACATCGGCGGCAAAACGACCGGTGTGTACGACTACAGTTTCAAACGTCGCAGCGACTGCGAGATCGTCGATCAGGGGCTGGTCCGCACGATCCACCAACGTCTGTCGGCGCGCGTCGTGCCCGAGATCCGCAAGGCGTTCAATTTTGCCGTGACGCGTATCGAACGGCACATCGTGGCTTGTTACGACAGCGAGTGGGGCGGGCACTTTCGCCCCCACCGCGACAACACCTCGATCGGCACGGCCCATCGCCGTTTTGCCGTGTCGATCAATCTCAATAGCGAGGAATTCACGGGGGGCGATTTGCGATTTCCCGAGTTCGGGCTGCGCACCTATCGGCCCACGACCGGCGGGGCGGTCGTTTTCGGATGCTCGCTGCTGCACGAGGCCACCGCCGTCAAAACCGGCAAGCGTTTCGCCTTTCTACCGTTTCTCTACGACGAGGCAGCGGCGCAAATTCGCGATCAGAATCGGCAGAATATCGCCGCCGAGTCGATCGACTTGAACCGCCCCTCCTGAGAGGGTAAGCCGGTGCTCGGCTCCACACCCGCGGGCTTGCCCGGGGGCAGGGGGACATTAAACTGGGCGGTCTTGCTGGAACTTGCCGCCACCTGACGGTGGCCATCCTCACGATTTCCGACCTGCGTCCGTGGCGTATCTGCCCGCCGCGCGCGACCGATCGGAGGTCGTTCAAGTATTGTCCGACCCTCAGGAATCTCACATGGCTCGCGACCGCGCGAAGTATCGTTTTAGCTTTGGCCCCTGGAACATCTCGACCGGCGCCGATCCTTTTGGTCCGCCGGTCCGCAACGAGGTTCCCTTCGCCAAGAAGATTCGCGAGTACCGCAAGCTGGGCTTCACCCACGTCCAACTGCACGACGACGACGTCGTGCCGGCCGACTGGGACGCCACGCAAACGGCCAAGGGGGTGGCCAAGGTCAAGGCCCTCTTCGACAGCGAAGGGCTGACGGGCGAGTTCATCGCGCCGCGTTTGTGGGAAGATCCCCGCACGATCGACGGCGCCTACACGGCCAACAGCCCGGCCGCCCGCCGTTATGCCCGCGACCGAACGCGCCGCTCGATCGACATTGCCCGCATGATGGGCATCGACCTGATGGTGCTGTGGCCGGCGCGCGAGGGGACGTACATTCGCGAGGCCAAGGACGCGAGCGTCTCGATCGGCCGGCTGGTCGAGGCGATCGACGACATGCTGACCTACGATCCGACGATTCGCATCGTGGGCGAGATGAAGCCGAACGAGCCGATGGACCAGGCCTATTGCCCTTCGGTGGGGCACTTCATGGGGCTGGCCTACCGTACGAGCGATCCGTCGCGCGTGGGGGTGCTGATCGAAAGCGCGCACAGCATCCTGGCGGGACTCGACCCGGCCGACGACATGGCCTACGCCCTCTGGCACGGCAAGCTGTGGGGAGTCCACCTCAACGATCAGAACGGCTTGAAGTACGATCAAGACAAGATGTTCGGCTCGGTCGATCTGCGCCGCGCGTTCAATCAGGTCTGGGTACTGGACCGGGCCGCGTATCACGACATCGGCGTCGTGGGGCTCGACATCAAGGCCATGCGCACCACGAAGCAGGCCGATCAGACGAAGCATCTGGCCAACAGCCTGTGGATGTTCAACCGGCTGGTGGCCCTGGCCCGCTCGGTCGACGACAAGCAGGTCGAAGGCTTCCGGCAGGCGCGCGATTACGAGGGGCTCGAACGTTACATGCTCGAACATCTGCTCAAAGGTTGAAGCACGTCGCATGGCTGAATCCAGCGTTTCGCACCCCGCGATTGAAATCCTGCGTCCCGACTTTCCGCGCGGCGAATTTCGCGCCGTGTTGTTCGACTTCGACGGCACGTTGTCGCTGATCCGCCGCAACTGGCAGGCGGTGATGATCCCGATGATGGTCGAGGTGCTCGCCGAGACGGGCACCGGCGAGACGCCCGACGAGTTGCACGCGCACGTCGAAGAGTTCGTCATGCGGCTCAACGGACGGCAGACCATCTACCAGATGATCCAACTGGCCGAAGAGGTGCAGGCCCGCGGCCGCACGCCGCTCGATCCGCTGGCTTACAAGCACGAGTACCACGAGCGACTCTGGAAGCAGGTCGGCGCGCGCGTCGATGGGCTGCGCAGCGGGACGCTCTCGATCGACGAGGCCACGGTGCCCAACTCGCACGCCCTGCTGCAGGCGCTGACGGACCGGGGGCTCGAGCTGTATCTCGCCTCGGGGACCGATCTCAAGTATGTGCGCGAGGAGGCCGAGCTGCTCGACGTGGCACGCTTCTTTGGCCAGCACATCTACGGCGCGCTCGACAACTATCAGGATTTCTCGAAGCAAAAGATCATCGATCAGATCATCCACGAGGCGGGCGTGCCGGGGCACCAACTGCTCGGCTTCGGCGATGGATTCGTCGAGATCGAGGAAGTGCGTCGCGCCGGCGGGGTGGCTATCGGCGTGGCCAGCGAAGAAGAGACGCGGCAGGGGGTCAATGCCTGGAAGCGGGAACGCTTGATTCGCGCCGGGGCGGATATCATCATCGGCGACTATCGTTCGCTCGACGAACTGTTGGCCACCCTGGGACTGGCCGGCTGACGGCACGGTTTCCCTTGCCGGCGGAGAAGGACCGATGATCTCGACCGAGCGTCTCACGCAGCTTTTGGGCAAGTTCGCCGGCTTGCGCATCGGGCTGGTCGGCGACCTGTTTCTCGATCGCTACCTCGACATCGACCCCGAGTTGGCCGAGCTCTCGATCGAGACGGGGCTCGAGGCCTACCAGGTCACCCGCATTCGCAACAATCCCGGCGCGTTGGGCACGGTGATGAACAATCTCACGGCGCTCGGCGTCGGGCAGCTCGTGCCCGTGACCGTGCTGGGAGACGATGGCCAGGCCTACGATCTCTTTCAGGCCCTCGCGGCGATGCCGGTCGATCGGTCGCACATCCTGCAAGACCCGACGCGGATGACGCCGACCTACACGAAACCGATGCGGCGCAACTCGCACGGCGAATGGGTCGAGCTGAACCGCCTGGATCTCCGCAATCGCGTACCGCTGGCGCCGCATGTCGAAGACCAGCTCATGGAGCACGTGACGCAGGTCTTCGAAGCAACCGATGGACTGATCGTGCTCGACCAGGTGAACGAAGAGGGCTGGGGGGTGATCGGGCCCCGCGTACGCGAGCATCTGGCCATGCTGGCCGACCGGCAGCCCGAGAAGCTGATGTTCGTAGACAGCCGCGCGTTCATTCACAAGTTTACGCGCGGCACGCTCAAGCCGAACCTCAATGAGTGCCTGCGCGCGTTGGGACGCGCCGCCAGCGAGGATCCCCAAGTCGGTCGCGCGGCCGCCGTCGAATTGTCGCAAAAAACAGGACTGCGGATGTTTTGCACCCTGGGAGAACGCGGCATGCTCGTCGTCCGGCCCCATGCCGATCCGGTCGAAGTGCCGGCGGTCGAGGTCGCCGGCCCGATCGACATCGTCGGCGCCGGAGACAGCGCCACGAGCGGCATCGTGGCGTCGTTGCTCTCGGGGGCCGACGAGATCGAGGCGGCCACGGTGGGCAATCTGGTCGCGTCGATCACGATTCAGCAGTTGGGCACCACCGGCACCGCATCCCCCGAGCAGGTTGTCGCGCGGTGTCGAGAATCGCAGCGTTCGTAGCGGTTTTCACGGTCCGGCCGATTGACTCGTCGTGTCAAAGTCGATGGGACAGGCGAATTTGCGACCAATACTGAAGTCCCGGGGGAGTCGAACTTACCCAAATCCCCAATGCGTTGACGAGGGTGTGAGGGAGTCTTACCATCGTCTTGCAGATGAGCGGCCATGCCGGCGACGCGCGAGGGGGGGCGAAACTCCGCCCGGACGCCGGCTTCAGTTCCCGCGATTGTCAATTCCCTGCCGCGAAAGGACGTACCGATGCCGCTGTTCGAAATTGAAACCGAGTCGCACATTATCATCACCTGGGCGGACGACGAAGTGTCGGCGGGGGGCGTCGTCCACGACGCGTATCCCGGCGAGCGCGTGCTGCGTTGCACGAAGCGCCCCCGCGATACCTGGGTGATCTCGAAGACCGCCCTGGGCATCCGGGGTGCTGCCGACCCGTGCAGCACGGCGCGCGATTGCCTCGCCAAGGCTTCGGGCGACAAAGTACATGCCATTCGACTTTACATGCACGAGACGGGCACCGATCTGGAACGTGCCCGCAAGGTGATCGAATCGAACATGGTGATGGGCTGGTAGTGATACTCCGCCGCTCGGGCCCTGGCCCTTTGTCACCCCATGCCTTGCCAACGACACGGTACTGGCGACCGGAAGGTCGCGTTGTGGCCGTGTCGTTCTTTTTTTCACCCCTCGCTTAGCCCACCACGACGGAAGTCATGCTTCACGAAGTCACTACTTGGGATTGGCTCGGTTTCGGCATCTTCGTGGTTGTGGTGCTGATCCTCGATCTGTTCGTCTTTCATCGCAACTCGCGCGAGTCGACGCTGCGCGAGTCGGCCGTCTGGACGGTCATCTGGTGCTCGCTGGCGCTGGCCTTCAACGGGCTCATCTGGTACCGCTTTGGCAGCACGGCGGCCATCCAGTTTCTCACCGGCTATCTGGTCGAATGGTCGTTGTCGATGGACAACGTCTTCGTCTTTGCCGTGGTGTTCGGTTACTTCATGGTGCCGCTCAAGTATCAGTACCGGGTGCTCTTCTGGGGCATTCTGGGCGCGATCGTCATGCGACTGACGTTCATCCTGGTGGGGGCCGCGTTGATCGAGCGGCTGCACTGGATCCTATATCTCTTCGGCGTGTTCCTCATCATCACGGGCATCAAGCTGGCGATGCACAAGGAGGAGGAGGCGCCGGACCTGAACAAGAAATGGATCTTGCGAATTGCCCGGCGCTGGCTGCGCGTGACGCAGGAAAACCACGGCGAGAAGTTCTTCGTTCGCGAGCATGGCCTGCTCTGCGTGACCCCCTTGTTCCTCGTGCTGCTGGTGATCGAAACGACCGACGTCATGTTCGCCATCGACAGCGTGCCGGCGATCTTCGCTATTACGAAAGAGCCCTACATCGTCTTCACGTCGAATATTTTCGCCATCCTCGGCCTGCGGGCGCTCTACTTCCTGCTGGCTGGCGTGATCGACATGTTCCGCTACCTGAACTACGGGCTCTCGGCCGTGCTCGTCTTCGTGGGCATCAAGATGCTGCTTCCCGAGGGGTGGCACCTGCCCGACTGGTCCTCGCTAGTGATCATCGCCTCGCTGCTGGGAACCTCGATCATCGCCTCGATCATCGCGAAGAAGCTCGAAGGGCCACGGCCCCCCTCGCCCCAGGAACCGTCTGAGCCCGGCAGGCACCTGCCCCCCGCCAGCAGCGACGAGCCGGTGGCCGCCGATCGTCCCCCGGTTTCGTGATAGAATCGAGGATCGCGGCGAATTCTTGTGAGGAAGTTTAGGCGAGGTGGCACCGGCCGCCGGCCGGTGCATTCTCGGGATCGACTCTCTGTGGCCAACGTGCTCGTAACTGGCGGTGCTGGCTTTATCGGCAGTCATCTGACCGAGGCCCTTCTCGCTCGTGGCGACCGGGTGACGGTCATCGACGACGAGTCGACCGGCAATGCCGCCAATCTCGCCTCACTGGTGGGGCGCCCTGGCTTTCATTACGTCCGCGGTACCGTGGCGCAGACGTCGCTCGTCGAGCGGTCGCTCGACGGGATCGACGTGGTCTATCATCTGGCCGCGGCGGTTGGTGTGGAACTCATCGCACAGGACGCGGTCCGCACGATCGAAACGAATATCGGCCCAACGGCCAATCTCTGCGATCTGCTCCGCGCGCGGCACGCCGCGGGCGCGACCATCAAGCTGTTTCTCGCCTCGACCAGCGAGGTGTACGGCAAGAATCCCAAGCCGCGCTGGACTGAAGAGGACGACCTGGTACTGGGCGCCACGACGCGCCCCCGCTGGGCCTATGGGGCGTCGAAGGCCATCGATGAGTTTCTCGTGCTGGGGCTGCATCGGCAGATCGGTCTGCCCGTCGTCGTGGGGCGGTTTTTCAATGTTGTCGGCCCACGGCAAACGGGGCGCTACGGCATGGTCGTGCCCCGGATGGTCGACGCCGCGCTCGACGGTGGACCGGTGATCGTCCACGACGACGGCCGGCAGACACGCTGCTTTGCCCACGTCCACGATGTCGTGTCGCACGTGCTGAAGTTGATGGCGCATCCGGCCGCCGTGGGGCAAATCTTCAATATCGGCGGAGACGAGCCGATCGAGATCCTCGCCCTGGCCCAGCGCATCGTGGCGGCCGTCGATCCGAAGGTGCCGATCGCCTTTCAGACCTATGCGCAAGCGTATGGCGCCGACTTCGAGGACGTGCGTGCCCGCGTGCCCGATCTGACCAAGCTCAGCCAGTTGCTCGGCACGCGACCGAATCGGTCGATGGATGAAATCATCGCCGAAGTGGCGGCCTGGCGGCGGGCGGAGCGCTTACGAACGGGGTAGCACCGATCATTTTGCGGTGCCGGCGAGACACTGGTTTGGTAACCGTCGCAAAATGGTCGGTGTTGCGCAGCAACAAGAGGACAAGCGTTGCCTCACGTTGCGCAGTCTCCGACCTGCACCGATCCTCTGGTCGCTGCGCGACACGGACGATTTTCCGACTCCCACTCGCTCTACTCAGGCAGACAACTCTGGAAAATCGTGCTACCCGATGGCGCGAGAAAGGGACCGTTCTCGGTAAATGCATCGAAGCGAATTACGCCTTCGGTGCGTCGAGCAGCCCCATCTTGCGGCGCAGATCCTCGATGATCTCGCGCGGTACGAACCTTGCCAGTTCTTCGTCGCCGGCCAAGGGGGCGATCTCCTTGACGAGCGAGCTGGAGACGTGGACGAACTCTTCGTCCGCCACGAGGAACACGGTCTCGATGCCCGGGTCGAGTTGCCGGTTCGCCATCATCATCGTCACCTCGGCGTCGATATCAGAGAGGGGGCGGATGCCGCGGAGCATGACCCGGGCCCGGACCGATCGCACGAAGTTGACCGCCAGTCCCGAGAACTGCCGGACTTCGACGTTCCCCAGCCGGTCGGTAGTGCGGCGAATCAGCTCGGCACGCTCGTCGGGCGTGAACAGTGGCTGCTTGCCGGTGTTGATACCGATGCCGACGATCAACTTGTCGACGAGGCGACTGCCACGCTCGATGACGTTGAGGTGCCCGAGCGTGATGGGATCGAACGAGCCGGTATAGACGGCGATGCGCGGATGCGTATCAGACATGGATGCTGCGTAGTCCCTGCGATTCCCTGCGAGGCAACTGCTTCATCATGTTCGCCGCCGAAGGCAATTGCAATCGGCGGGGGAATCAGGCCGTCGCACCCCACCGCAGTGGGCACGGCGCCGGCAGTTTCGCCTCCCCTCAACGCGGGGCGACGAGTGTTTCGATCAGGCGCTCGAGATCGGCCTCGTTCGTGTAGGCGTGGGGGCTCGTCCGCACGCGGCCGCCCCGGCAGTTGAGCACGACGCCCTGCTCGAGCGCCTCGCGGCGGAGGGTCTGCGGATCTTGACCCGGCAGCGAGAAGCTGACGATACCGCTCTGGCGGCCAGGCTCGCGCGAGCTGGCGACCTCGGCGCCGATGCCCGCCAGTCGCTCGCACAGCAGGTCGGTTACGGCGACGATCCGTTCATGGATGGCGTGCGGACCGTAAGAAAGAAGCAACTCGAGGCTCGCCCCCAGCCCCAGCAGCCCGACCATATTGTGCGAGCCCCCCTCGTAGCGCGAAGCGGCCGGTTTGACGTCGTAGTCGAGCCGGGTGAAATCGCCAGCCTGGACGACGCTGTTCCAGCCCACCATCAACGGGCGGAGCTGGTCGAGTCGTTCGCGCCGCACGTAAAAGATGCCGGCCCCTTCCGGTCCCAGCAACCACTTGTGGCCGTCGGCCGCGAGGAAGTCGATCGGCGTCTCGCGCACGTCCAGCGGCGTTACGCCCAGCCCCTGAATCGCATCGACGAAAAGGAGCACACCGCGTCGCTGCGCCAGCTCGGCGAGGGCGTCGAGATCGTTCCGCCAGCCGGTGAGATAGCCCACCCAGCTCACCGCGACGAGCCGCGTGCGATGGTCGATCGCCTGCTCGAGCGTCGCCAGATCGAGCCGTTCCTGCTGACAGGAAAGAAGGCGGCACTCGACCCCGCGCGTGGCGAGATTCTTCCAGGGAAAGACGTTCGAGGGGAACTCGCTGTCGAGCGTGATGACGTTGTCCCCGTCGCGCCAGTCGAGGCCCTCGGCCACGAACCCGATCCCCTCGGTGGTGTTATGAACCAGGGCGACTTCGTCCGGGTCGGCCCCGAGCAGCCGCGCCGCCGCACGCCGCGCCCGCTCGACGGCACGATTCCAGTTTCCCCAGATCGTGGTGCCCTCTTGCACCGCCTCGCGCGACCACTGGCCGATCGCCTCGTAGGCCGGCTTCGACAGCGGGGCGACCGCCGCATGATCGAAATAGGCCCAGCGCTCGGTGATGGGCATCTGACGGCGGAAGTCTTCCCACCAGGCGGTCATAGTAGTGGTCAGTGGTCAGGGGGCAGGGGGCGTTTGATATGCTGCGGCGCGTTGGGGCGGCCCGTGACAGCGACATCGAGCGAATTATACTGGAAGGCTCGCAGCGCGGGTGTACGGGCTCGATCGAGCCTGGCATCGCCCCCGCGTCGACTCAGCAGCCACGTTTCGAGGAGCAGATCGTCGTATGCCGAAAGCCCTGACCATCTCTGGAATGGCCGTCGCGGGGCTAGTGCTGCTAGTCTTTGTGCTCGATATGGCGATCAAGATCCCGTTCGGCCGACCGAGTTGGGTGATGGATATCGGCTTTCTACTATCGGCCATCATCCTGGGCTACATGAGCTGGTCGACCTACCGCGAACTAGCCTAGCCCGCATAAAGAAGCACCACCCAGCACCCCCCTGATCCCTGACCACTAACCCCTGACCACTGACTAAGCCGCCAGTGGTCGCTCGGGATCGGCGGTGTGCAGGATCGAGCGGGAAGGTTCTCCGCGGCGCGTTTGTGCGAGTCGCGAGACCGATTCGGCCACGGAAAGAATCTCGAGCCGCTCCTGGGATCGTCGGCGCGCCGCGTGCTCCAGGATGCGATCGAGCCAGCGATGGACGCGAGGCTCGGCCGCGCAGAAGGCCCCGGCGTCGATGGCCAGATGGACGACGCCCGCTGCGTTCGTCGCGCGATCGATCGCTTGCCGTGTGCGCAGGCTCGACGTGGCCAAGGTCCAGAGGCCGGTCTTCCAGGGCAGGCAAGCCTGAGCTGGGAATTCCCACAGCCCGTAGCGGATGGCGCGAGGGCCGACGTCGCCCGCTACGCCCAAGGTTCGACGAGGCGCCGTGCTCGATACCGGCGCCTCGTCATGCACCGTCGCCGCGCCACTGACGGCCGTGATCCCCTGTCGCATCACCTGGCGCCAGCCATCCCCCAGCAGCGTGCGTCGCAGCACGAGCGTCGAAAGGGCATATCCGGCCGCGCCCCCCTGGGCGACCGCATCGGCCACGCGACGGGCGAGGGGACGCTGACTGGCCGTCTCGGCCGAGACATCCCCCAGCAGGGCGATTTCCTGATCGGGGGCTACCGCGAGCAGTCGTGCGAGACCCGGCGACTGTGCCGGATCGGCGAAACCCCAGGTCGCCGAGACGTGATGCCGCGCCATCAGCGGGGCGAGGCTCTTCACCAGGTGATCGTCGGAGATTCGACTGTCGCCGTGGTGACTTTGTCCGCTCGTCAAATCGATGGAGACGATCAGGGTCGCCCCCAGTGTCTCTTCGGCCATGACAGGTGGCCCTCGGGGATCGCTCGGATAATGCGTGCCTGCATGAACGTTCGTCGGCACGGGCCGTTGACGCCCTCCATGAAAAGAAACGGATGGGAGGGCTGGGAAAGCAGGGGCTATTTCTCGGTCGTGCCACATGCCCGGATTCTGGAAACGACACGCCGCGCAAGTCGAGAAACTACGTCGCTTCGGCCCGGAGCAGGGCCGCGATCACGCCGTCGGTCGTGTAGACGGTGGCCTCGGCCGCCGGCTCGAAACCGGCCTGCCGCAGCGTTTCGGACGTCAGCGGACTGATACTAATCAGGCGAGTTTGACGGAGATGGTCCCCCAGCAGGGCTGTCATGGAACGCGCAATCGCCGAACTCGTCGCCGTGGTCCAGTCGACGCGGCCGGCCGACAGTTCGGCCAGCACTTCGGGATCCGCCGCCTCGACATCCGTGCTGCGGTAGACGACCACCTGCTCGACCGTGGCGCCGGCTCGTTCGAGTTCCTCGCGCAACACCTCGCGACCGCGACTGGCCCGGGCCAATAGAAATCGCATTCCCTTGGCCTGCGGGGCAAGTGCGGCGACGAGCGATTCGGCCCGATACTGCTCGGGCTCGATGTCGCAGTGCAGGTGGTAGCGGCGCAGTTCGGCCGCCGTGGCAGGGCCGATGGCGGCGAGCTTCGCGCGCGCCAGGCGGCGCATGTCGCCGGTCTGCAGCAGGCGATCCAAGAACGCACGGACGCCGTTCGCACTCGAAAAGACCAGCCAATCGAACTCGCCGATGCGGGCGATGGCATCGTCGACCCGCCGCCAATCGGCCGGTTTGCCGATTTTGATGGCCGGCTGCACGAGGGTCCGCGCACCCAGCTCTTCGAGCTTCGTGCGCAGCGGCTCGATCTGATCGATCGGACGAGTGATGAGCACGGTGCGCCCGAAGAGGGGCCGCCGGGCAAACCAGCCCGTGGTCCCCTGCGCCGCCGCGACTTGGCCCACGATGGCGACCACGGGGGGACGCACCTTGTGCTCGGTGAGCATCCGCGGAAGCTCACCGAGCGTGGTGCGCAGGGTCCACTGATCGGGCCACGAGCATCGCCGCACGACGGCCACCGGCGTTGCGGGGCTCTTGCCGGCTGCGATGAGGGCGGCCGACCAGTGCGGAGCGGTCGTCACCCCCATGTAGAACACGAGCGTTCCGGGAAACTTTCCTAGTGCGGCAAGATCGAGCGGAAGGCCCTGCTTGTCGTCCCCTTCCTGACCGGTCACCAGCGCGATGGCCGAGGCCTGGTCTCGGCCGGTCAGCGGGATACCGGCGTAGCTGGCCGTGGCCATCGCTGCCGTAATGCCGGGCACGATCTCGAAGGGCACGCCCGCCGCCAAGAAGGCCCCGATCTCCTCGGCAGCTCGGGCAAAGATCGTCGGATCGCCCGACTTGAGTCGCACCACGACGCGGCCTGTCTGCGCATCGCGGATGGCTCGCTCGTTGATCTCGCTTTGCGAGAGGATGCGACCGTGCCCGTGCCGACCCAGGCAAACCAGTTCAGCACCGGGACCGACGTGCTCGAGCACGCGCGGATTCACCAGATAGTCGTAGAGCACGACATCGGCACGGCCCAGGCATTCGACACCGCGCAGCGTGATGAGCCCTGGATCGCCGGGGCCTGCGCCCACGAGATAGACCATTCCCTGCTGCGACGACATTTGGCTTTCGCGCCTGCGTGTGATAAAGTGGAACGCAGGCTAGTCTATCGACCGAACACCTATCTGCAAAACGCTTTCGGACGAGCGTTTCTCTTCATGCCCATGGCTGTCTCAGCTTCGACTCCCGACGACGATAAGCAGCGGAAGCCGATGAACCCCGCAGTACGTCGTCGACTTCAGTTGCAGTTCGAACAAGGCAGCAAGGTCGCCGCGCAGGGCAATTTCGACTATGCCACCGACATGTTCCTGGCCTGCGTGAAGGGGGACCCGGGCAACAGCATCTACGTGCAGAACTATCTCGGCAACTTGCGCCGCAAATACAACAACAACAAAAAGGGAGACAAGTTTGCCGCCGTCAAGATGACAGGCACCAAGGGGGCCTTGAAGAAAGCGAGCATGCAGAAGAACTACGCCGCGATGATCGAGAACGGCGTCGAGCTTTTGCAGTTGAATCCTTGGGATACGAGTACACTGAAGACCCTCGCCGAGGCCTGCGAGCAGCTCGAACTCGATAAGGCGCAGCTCGATTATCTGAACGCGGCACTCGAAGTCGACATCAGCGATGCCGAAATCAATCGGCTGGCTGGCCGCGCCAAGGCTCGCCAGGGGATGTTCCAAGACGCAACCGTCTGCTTTACGCGCGTCCTCAAATCGTTGCCGGCCGACATCGAAGCGAAGAAGGCACTCGCAGATTTAGCCGTCTTGTCCACGATTGAACGAGGACGCTACGAAACCGCTGAGTCGTCGCAAGACGTGCGCGTCGATGCCCAGGACGCCGAAGCGACCGGCCCGACGGTAACGCCAGAAAAACAGTTCGAAAAGGCGATCGCCAAAAACCCGGCCGACACGAGCAATTACCTCAAACTGGCCGAGCATTACGCCGGACAGAACCGCCTGGAAGAGGCGGAGCAGACGTTGGCCCGCGCGCTCGAGGCCTCGGGCGGAGAGGTGAACATCCGCGAGCGGCTCGAGGACATGCAGCTTCGCCGCTTGCGCGAAAACGTCGGCGTGGCCGAAAAACGCTTCCGCAGCGAGAAGACCGAGGAAGCGAAGACCCTCTACGGCAAGTTCCGGGGAGAACTGCTCCAGCGCGAGCTCGAGATCTATGCCGCCCGGGCCGAACGTTACCCCACGAACCTGGGCTTCAAGTACGAGGTGGGGACGCGGTTGAAGAAGGTGGGCAAGCCGCGTGAGGCGATCCCCTATCTGCAGGACGTCCAGAAGGACTCTCGCCGCAAGGGGGAGGTGCTGCTCCTGCTGGGCGAGTGCTTCCAATCCCTCAAGCCCCCCCAGGCCAAGCTGGCCATGAACAATTACGTGGCGGCGGTCGATACGATTTCAGACATGGACGCCGATCTCAAGAAGCTGGCCCTCTACCGCACCGGGGCCCTGGCCCTGGCCCTCAAGGACCTGGACCGAGCGGAGTCGTATTTGACGACCCTGGCGGGGATGGATTTCGCCTATAAGGACGTTTCAACCCTACTGGACAAAATCGCCGAGTTACGCGACAATCCCTGATTCGCGACAGGCCGGACTGCGGTCTGGCACGGTCGTAAGTCATTGGCCCGAAACATAAAAAGTATCTGCCCGAACCACCATGCCCAATATCAAGAGTGCCAAGAAGCGTCTTCGTCAGAACGTCGTGCGCCGCGCGCGTAATCGTGCCGCCAAGTCGTCGCTGAGGGCACAGATCAAGAAGCTGTCGGCCGCGATCGCCGCCAAGGACGTGGCCACCGCCGAGACCCTCTTCGTGGCCACCCAGAAGAAGCTCGACCAGACGGCCGCCAAGAAGATCATTCACAAGAATGCCGCGGCGCGGGTCAAGTCGCGCCTGAGCGCCAAGATCAAAGCCCTCAAGGGCAAGGCTGCCTGACACACCCCCCAGGCCCCTCTACGGTACGGACGATTCTGCCGCGGCCGATGGTTCTCCATCGGCCGCTGGCGTTTCCGGCGCAGGCTGGTCCCCCGAAACCTGCTCTTCGAGGAACGCGCGCAGTCCATCTGCCACGGGGAGTACGCTCGCACTACGGTTATCTCCCTTCTCGGGAAGAAGGGGCTCGCTCAATTCGATGACGTCGCACGCGGCCGAAAAGAGGACCACCGTCTGTGGCGACCACGGGTCCGCACTTCGATAAACCAGAGCATAGCGCCAATCGATCGGCTCCTCGGGTCGGGGGGCGTCCCAATCAAAGCTGCCTGTCAGGATCAGGCTGCGACGTACGTGGGTGAAGCCGGGAGCTTGGCTGACGTCGCGCTGCTCGCGCACGCGCCAGGTGCGCCCAGCCGACTTGTACGTTTCGCCATCGGCCACGGGAGTCGCGCCGACCGGCTCGAGCAGTAGCAATTCGACCTGAGGGGCCGAGAGCAATTGCTGAGCGATCTCCGTCCCCCAAAACTCGAGTGGCCGCTGCTGCAAATAGTACTGGTAATACAAAGCGGCGCTCGCCAGACCAACGGCGAGTACGGTGATCGTCACGATGGCGTATTTGCCCGAGGCGACCGGGCCGCGGGCACTGCTGGCGGTCGTGGCGTCGTGTTCGGCAGGTAGCATGGGATGGTCGTGTGTCATGCGATGGCTCCCGCTGCGCGGAGCGTTTGGATCTCTTCTCGCGAGCGCCCCAGCCACTCGGCAAGCACTTCGTCAGTGTGTGCGCCGAGCGCGGGGGGAGCCTTTACCTCGCGGGTGGGTTCGTCGCGCCAATGCACTGGTGTGGAGAGTAGTTTGTAATTGCGGCCCGCCGTGTCGACCACGTCGACGATCATCTCGCGCGCGGCGTACTGCGGATCGGCGAGAGTCTGATCGAGCGACAGCACCGGGGCATGCGGGACGTCAGCCCCGGTGAGCAGCCGTTCCCACTGGCGCGTCGTGCGGCGCGCCAATTCTTCGGCCACGAGGGGAATCAACGCCTCGCGCGCGGCGACTCGGGCAGGGTTCGTCGCAAAACGCTCGTCACCCGCCAGATCGGCCCGCCCGGCGGCTTGGCAGAATCGCTGCCACTGCCGGTCGTTGCCCACGGCCAAAACGAGATGACCATCGGCGGTGGCGAAGGCCTCGTACGGCACGATGTTGGGATGAGCGTTCCCGTAGCGCACCGGGCGTTTGCCCGTGACGAGCGCGCTTTGCGCCACGTTGACGAGGCTGGCCAGCGTGCAATCGGCCAGCGCCAGGTCGAAGGCCATCCCGTCGCGGGCCGGATCGCCCGGTCTCTCGCGCGCGTGCAGCCCGGCCAGGATGCTCACCGCGGCGTAGAGTCCCGTGATGACGTCGGTGATGGCGACGCCGACCTTCATGGGCATGCCGTCCGGCTCGCCGGTGATCGACATGAGCCCGGAGCGGGCCTGGATCACGAGGTCATAGCCCGGCACGTCCGCCAGGGGTCCCGTGCGGCCAAAGCCCGAGATCGAGCAGGAGACGAGGCCTGGGTTGAGCTCGCGGAGACGCTCGGGGCGCAGGCCGAGCTTGTCGAGCGTGTCGGGTAGAAAGTTTTCGAGGAGCACATCGGCCTGGCGGATGAGATCGGCCAGAAGCGGTCTGCTGTCGGCGTGCGAGAGGTCGAGCGCCAGCGAGCGCTTGTTCCGATTGCAGGAGAGGTAATAAGCGCTGGGCCCCTCGGCGCCGAGAAACGGCGGCCCCCACTGGCGCGTGTCGTCTCCCAACCCCGGCCGTTCGACCTTGACCACGTCGGCCCCCAGATCGGCCAGCAACTGCGTACAGACCGGTCCGGCCAGGATCCGCGACAGATCCAGCACCTTCAGACCCGCCAGGGGCAAGCGTGGTTCGGGCATCGCGTCTCTCGTGTCAACTAAAACTAAACGGTGGAGAACGAGGGAGAGAAATGGACCGTCGCCCCTCATCCGCTTGTCGCTGCGCGACACGGACGGTTTTCCGACTTGGCGACCACACCCTGGCAACACGAATCCGGTAAACCATCCGTGCTACCCCACTGCTTTGACCGCCACACAAAGAGTACGGCGCAGGGCGGCACTTTTCACTCGTAGGCCGCGCAGTATACTGGCAGCGGGCCGCCTTCGGCGAGCGGCCGCAGTTGCCGAACCACGAGAGTTACGATGGCCAACGAGTTCGATCCCTACCGCGAAGCCCTCGTCATCGAGACCGAGACCATCTGGCCCGACGAGCTCGACGACGTGGATGCGGCCACCAAGGCGAAGGTCGAGTCTCGCCTGCACTCCGAGCCGCAGCAGGCGGCCCAGCTCGAATACGCCCGGCTGCACACCGGCTTTGCCCGCAAGATCACGGTCACATCGGCCGACGTCGAGCGGACCAGCTAGGCCCCCCTCGGTGTGTCCGCTCATTTTCGGGAGCCCAGCGCGTGTCCCACTCTGACCAGGTCGTCCGCGTCGAGCTGGCCGAGCGTGGATACGATATCTGCCTGGGCTCGGGCAATCTGGCGCAACTCGGCGAGCGGCTGACAGCGCTGCGTCCGGTTTCGCACGCAGTGATTGTCACCGACGAGCACGTCGAGGATCCTTTCGCGCTCGACGTGGCCGAAACTCTTTCGCAGCGGGGCATCGCCGTCGATGTACTCGTCGTGGAGCCGGGCGAAGAGACCAAATCGCTCGACAGCGTCTGCGAGCTGTGGCAAAAGCTGCTGGAACTGAAGGCCGATCGCAAGACGGTCGTCGTGGCTGTCGGCGGCGGGGTGATCGGTGATCTGGCCGGTTTCGCCGCGGCCGGCTTTGCCCGCGGACTGGGGTTCGTGCAGGTTCCGACGACGCTGCTGGCGCAGGTCGATAGCTCGGTCGGCGGCAAGACGGGCGTGAATCTGCCCGGGGCCAAGAACATCGTCGGCGCGTTCTGGCAACCGATGCTAGTGCTGATCGACACCGAGGTGCTCGCTTCGCTTCCCGAGCGAGAGTATCTCGCCGGGCTGGCCGAAGTGGTGAAGTACGGTGTGATTCTCGATGCCGATTTCTTTGCTTATCTCGAAGCAAACGTGCGCGGCATCCTCGCGCGCGATCCAGCGGTGCTGCGGCACATCATCGCGCGGAGCTGCGAGTTGAAGGCCGACGTCGTGCGCCAGGACGAGCGCGAGGAGACGGGACTCCGCGCCGTGCTCAATTACGGGCACACGTTCTGTCACGCCTTCGAGGCGGTGACTGGCTATGGGCAATACCTGCACGGTGAGGCGGTCTCGATCGGCATGGTGTGCGCTTCGCGTCTGGCGGAGCGGCTGGGACGCATTCCCGCCGATATGACGAGCCGGCAGATGAAACTGCTCACCGCGCTCGGCTTGCCCATCGAAGTGCCCGAGGTGGACGTCGACGAGCTGCTGGCCTCCATGTCGCACGACAAGAAGGTCGAGCACGGCCGTCTCCGCTTCGTGCTCCCCACACGCATGGGGCACGTGGAACTGGTGGGAAACGTCAGCCGCGACGACGTGCGCTTGGTGCTCGAGACAGGGTAGTTGCCCAGAGGACTGCAAGGGCAGTGGCCCGGTGGCCCGATTGTTGCCGTTTTCATTGTCTCGCGGCCACGTTTCGTGCTAGTGTGACACACTATGCATCATGAACTTTCACCACAATCTGAGCAGTACCTGGACCAGATCGTTGCCGGCGGTCTGTATCCGTCCAAGGAAGCGGCTCTGGAGGCTGCCGTCGAGGCCCTGCCCGAAAAGACCGAACCGAGCCATTTTGTACCAGACGATCACCTGGAGACAGTAGAGCGTGGGATTGAATCGGCGCACGCGGGTCGGCTGAAGCCCGTCACACCGGAATTCTGGGACGCATTGCGGCAAATGGCTCGCGAGACTGCCGCCGAGAATGATTCTCGCTGACGGCGTTCGCATCGTGGCTGTGATTCATGGTGCCCGCGATCAAGAACGACACGTCTAACATGCTGGGAGTCAAGTTCTGACTCGGTTCCCCCCGCCGGTCCATTCCGCATTCTGTACTGCCGACGTATTCGAAGTCATCCCGGCTACCGAGAGCGTTCGAGCAGGTCGGCCAGCGCTGCTTTTAGATCGGGGAATCGAAAGGCAAAGCCTTCCTCTGGCAAACGTGTCGAGACGACGTATCGGCCGTAGAGTGCCAGCTCCGGATCGGTGCGCATGAACAACGGCGCACCCAGTCTCACCATCCACGCATAAGCAGGCAATCCAAGCGGCATGCCGACTGCGCGACGCAATGCGCGCATGAAGTCTCTTTGCGAGACCGGATGCGGCGACGACGCGATGTAGGGTCCCCGCATGCTGCGATCGGTCAGGGCACGTTCGAATAAGCGGTTCAAGTCGGTCTCGTGGATCCAACTCATTCCTTGCGTGCCCGATCCGACCTTGCCCCCCAGGCCGCAACGGACCAGCGTCAGCAGGCGAGATAAGGCACCGCCGCCGGCTCCTCGATCGCGACCGATCACGAAACTCGTACGCAGAATCACAGCACGCTGGGTGGGCAGCACGCTTTCGGCAAACGTGGTCTCCCAGGCTTGCCCGATCGTGGGGGCAAAGCCATAGCCGAACGGCGAATCCTCGCTACACGTCATCTGTGGCGGATCGCCGTAAAGGTGCGCCGTGCTCATCTGGACCCAAACCGGTGGAGCGTTTTCGATTGCGCGGACGGCACGTCCGAGCACGTGGGTCGCCTCGACACGTGAGCGGAGAATCTCATCCTGGTGATCGGGGGTCTTGATGCAATCGACACTTCGGCCGACGAGATTCACCAGACCGCTTGCGCCCTCCAGTTGCTGCACCCAATCGCCCAGGTGGCGGGCGTCCCAGCTTACATGTCGCCACGGTCCGGTGATGTTCGGCCGATGACGCGAGAGTACGACGACCGACCAGCCGAGATCGGCCAGGTGCTTCGCCAGCGAGACGCCGAGAAAGCCGCTGCCTCCGGCGACCACGACACGACCGGGGCTCTTCATCGCGAATCTCCGGGTACCGTTCAGGTGGACTTCGGCAAATCCCTCTCTTTGATTACCGCAATGCTGCTGGCAAGATTAACTCGAGAGCTAGAAAGAGCCTGAAACCAGGGGCTTTTCGTACCACTTCGCGCTGGCATGGGGCGTGCCCGGCGACTACCATGAGGGGTGGTACCCCTGGTGGTGCCCGTACTCGCTACGCCCGCCTGCCGACATCCCACCCCCTGGGAGCCTGGATCGTGTCATGCCTTGCCTTCCCGTTTCGCACGGGATCTCTGATCGCGCTGCTGGGTTTGCTGCTCTGTCTGCTCGTCGCTGGCAACCCGGTCGTGCTGCGCGCGCAGGAGCCCTCGACACCAGCGGCCACTGAGCCCACGCCCCCTACGGCGCCTGCGCCGGCAGCCACTCCGGCAGCGCCGGCCCCCACGGCCGAAGGTCCCAGCTACGTGGCACTGATCGACCCCGCGATTGCGCAGCAACTCGGCCTGAGTGAGGCGCAGTCGACCAAGATTCGCAAGCTCGTGGCCGAACGTGCCGAATCGCTGCGCGACGCGCCGGAGTCGAAGCGTCCCGAGATTATCGCGGCCGTCGAAACTCAACTGGCCGCCGTCCTGACCGAGGACCAGCGGGCCGCCTGGCAGCGCATGATCGCGGCGGGCAAATTGCGCCCCGCTGTCGAAGCGCCGACAGAAAAGAAGCTGCGCTTCAGCTTCCGCTTTCAGCCCTGGACCGACGTGCTGAGCTGGTTTGCCGATCAGGCGGGGCTATCGCTGGTGCTCGATGCGCCTCCCCCCGGTTCGTTCAACTACACCGACTCGCGCGAGTACACGGTGGCCGACGCCATCGACCTGCTCAACGGCGTGCTGCTGACCAAGGGGTACACGCTCATTCGCCGCGACAACATGCTCATGTTGCTCAACGTGACCGAGGGGGTGCCGGGCGATCTCGTGCCGCGAGTCACGCTCGAAGAACTGACCGACCGTGGCAAGTTCGAGATCGTGAGCGTGCTGTTTCCGGTCGAGACGCGCGATCCCGCGCAGGTGACGGCCGAAATCACGCCGCTGCTGGGGCCGCAAGGCAAAGCGACCCCATTAACGGCAACGCGGCAGATCCTGGTGACCGATACGGCCGGCAAGATGCGCTCGATCGCGGCGGTGATTGAATCGATGCCTCTCCCCTCGAGTGCGGTGCCTTCGGCCAAGCCAGGCGAGCCCGAGAAGTCGGTGCTCGTGGCATATCCGCTCGACGCGATCGACGCCGCCGTGGCGCTCGAGATGATCAAGGCGCTCATGCCCGACGCCAAGGCCGCCCTCGACCAGCGACTGGGACAGATCGCCGTGTTTGCCACGCCCACGCAGCACGCGGGCATTCAACTGGCGATGGACGAGATGCGCAAGGAGGCCCCGGCCGACAAGAAGCCGGAGCTCAAGGTCTATCCGCTGCGGGCGGGCAATGCGCGCAGCATCCTCGATTTTCTCATGCAGGTCACGCCGAGTGCGCGCCTGGCGATCGATCCGAAGACGGGAAGCCTGGCCGCGTGGGCCACGCCGGGAGATCAGGAGTTGATCGCGGGCGCCGTGAGCCAGTTGGATACGGACTCGGCCGACCGCGACCGCACGCTCGAGGTGTACACCCTGCACAAGGCCGAACCGGCGACGATGGTGGCGGCGCTCGCGGCGCTCGTGCCCGAGGCGCGCATTTCGGCTGGTGGCAGTGCGGGGCGCGTGGTGGCCTTTGCGACGCCCACCGATCACGAGCGGATCAAAGAGCTGATCGCCCGGCTCGACGTCGATGTGCCGGCCGAGCAGGTGCCGCAGTTGCAGGTCTATCAACTGACGTTCGACGACGTGGCCGAGCTAACGACGTTGCTGGCGAAAGTAGTCCCGAAAGCGCAAGCCACGTTCGATCAGAAGGCCAAGCGTCTGAGCGTGATCGCCACGCCCGCCGATCAGGAAACGGTCCGCGCGACCGTCGAGCAGGTCGAAAAGGCCACGCCGAAAGAGACCGAGGATGAACTGCAGACTCACAAGGTGTCGCTGGCGAATCACCGCAAGGTGACGACGGCCCTGTCGACGCTCGGCGAGCAATTGCCGGGCATTCGCGTGATTCCCGACGCGACGACGGGCGAGATCGCGATCTGGGCCCAGCCCGACCAGCACGCCACGATCGCCACGATCATCTCGCAACTCGACCGCGAGCTCCCCCCCGAGGAGCAGGCGGTGATGACCACCTACCGACTCGAGCGTTTCAATCCTCAGTCGGCGCTGCCCGTTCTGCGAACCTTGTTGCCCGAGGCACAGGTCATCGTCGAGCCGGAGACTCGACAGATTATCGTGGTCGCCAAGCCGCGCGATCAGGCCACAGCGCGGGCGACGATCGAATCGATGGATGCCGATCTGCCGGCTGAAGGCGAACGGCCGCGGATCGTCGTCTACCCGGTTCAAAAGGCGGATCCCGTGCCACTGGCCACGATGCTGCAGGCCGTGGTGCCGAATGCGCGGCTCTCGGCCGATCGCACGAATCAGAGCCTGGCGGCGTGGGCGACCCCCGCCGATCACGAGACGATCCGGGCCGCCGTCGAGCAGATGGACAGTAAGCTGCCTCCCGAGAAAACGCCCACCGTGGTGGTCTATCCGCTGCGCCGCGCCAACGGAGCCACGTCGCTCTACGTGCTGCAAACGCTCGTGCCGACGGCGCGCGTGGCGATCGACGCGAACACGGGCAGCGTGGTGGCCTGGGGCACGCCCGAGGACCATGCGGCGCTCGAGCGGGCCATCGCCCAGATGGAAGAGCAGCCGAGCGCCGAGTTGCAGCGTACGCTTTCGGTCTATCCCATTGGCGACGCCGATCCGAGCTCGCTGGTGGTCATGCTGCAGAGCGTGGTCAAAGACGCCCGCGTCTTGAGCGATGCCAGGTCGCACAGCGTGCTGGCCTGGGGGACCGCCGACGAGCACGCCGCGATTCGCGAAGCGATCGAACAATTGAACGCCGGCAATACGGAAGACCAGAAGCCGATCGCCAAGGTCTACCGACTCGAAGCGGCCGATCCGACGGCGGCACTCTCGACGATGCAGGCGCTCGTGCCGACGGCGCGGATCGCCATCGATACGCGGCAGGGGGGGATCGTCGCCACGGCGCTCCCCGCCGAGCACGAACGACTCGCCGCGGCCGTGGCCGAAATGGATCATCCGGCCGCCGCGGGAGAAGTGCCCGAGGTGAAGGTCTATCCCTTGCAGATCTCGCTGGCCACGAACGTCTACAGCACGCTCACGACGCTTTACGCCACGCGTCCCGAGATTCGCTTCTCGCTCGACCCCACCACGCAGAAGCTGATTGCCTGGGCGCCGCCGTCGCAGCAGGAAAAGATCCGCTCGGTGATCGAAGAGATCGAAGGCACCGGCACGCCCGAGGCTACCGTGCAGCTCGAAGTGCATCCCTTGGGCACGGCCGAATCGTATACGGTGCTCGAAGCCCTGACGCCGCTGTTCGTGAAGTCGCCCGAGGTGAAGCTGAGCGCATCGCGGCGGAGCAAGCACCTGGTAGCGCTGGCGCGTCCCGACCAGCAACGCATCATTCGCCAGACCATCGAGCAAATGCAGACCGCCCCGCAGGAGCTCGAAGTCTTTCCGCTGACGGTGGTCGATCCCTTTACGGCACAGATGGCGATCGAGCGTTTGTTCGACGACGACGGCAATCGATTTGGAGGCGAAGATCCGCCCAAGATCGATTCGGACGCCGCCACGGGGCAGCTCGTGGTCCGCGGCAGCGCCGCGCAATTGAAAGAGATTCGCAGCCTGTTGGCCAAGATGGGCGAACCCCTGCTCGTCGAGATTCCCGCCGGCAGCTCGGGGGGGGGCAAGCTACGCGTCATTCGCATGGGACGACAAGAGATCGACTCGGCGATGGCCGAGTTGTCGCGCGTGTGGCCGCAGTTGCGCAAGAATCCGATCCGCGTGGTTACCCCGTCGGCCGTGGCCCCCACGCTGCGTGAAAGCCGCGAAACGCAGCCCCCCGCTCCGCCAGCACCCGCCCCCGATTCGCCGGACACGTCGGGGATCGATGGTGAACCGCTCGATGGGGTCTGCCAGCTTGCCGAGGCCGATCCCGCGACCAGCGAAGTGGCCGCCGAGCCTGCGGCGGACGAGGAAGAAGCAGAATCGATCCAGCCGCCGAGCGAACTGGTTGAACCGACGCCCCCGCCGATTATTGTCGCCCCGAGCAACGACCGCATTACGATCAGCTCCGACGATCTCGAGGCGCTCGATCAATTCGAGGCGCTGTTGCGCAACCTGGCGCAAAGTGGTGGAGGGCGCCCGGGACGCGAGTTCACCGTCTTCAACCTGAAGAGCGCCAACGCCGCCGACATGGCCGACACGTTGCAAAAGCTCTTCCGCGGCGGATTTTTCGGCGGACGGGGCAGCGGCATCGTCACGATCGTGCCCGACACGCGGCTCAACGCCCTGATCGTGCAGGCCGGACAGGCCGATCTCCGCGCGATCGAGGCGCTGCTCGAGGTACTCGATTCGGCCGACGTGCCCGATACGCTCGTGGCCACGAAGCCCAAGCAGATCCAGATCCACAACGCCCGGGCCGAAGAGATCGAAGACGTGCTGCGCGATGTCTACCAGACGCAGCTCACGTCGGGCGGGGCGAAGCTGCCGATTCCTAGCGGCGTGCCGCGCGAGCTGGCGAGCGTGTTGCAGCAACTGGGGGCTTCGAGCTCGGGCCCGCTGATGACCTTGGCCGTGGATCAACTGACCAATTCGATCATCGTGCTGGCGCCCGGCCCGCTGCTGGTCGAGGTCGAGCAATTGGTACACTCGCTCGACGAGGCGGCGGCCGATCCGGCCCGCACGGTGCGCGTGGTGCCGCTGAAGAAGACGAATATCCTGGCCGTGGAAGAGGCGATCGGCCGGCTCAGCGGCCAAAGTGGCTTTGGCGGCGGGGGAGGCAGCCGGCCGCGTCCGCGACGCGTGCCGCGACGCGTGCCGCGCTCTTCAAGATAGGCTCCCGCGGTGCGCTCAAGCTGAACGGTCGCCACGCGCTCAATCCCCCCCCTATGGCGCGGTGGCGCCCGCGGGTAGATTCCCCGCATCGGCCGAGGCCGTGGGGGCGGGCTCGTTCTTGGTCCGCTTGGGCGTGCCCGTCGTTGCTTCGTCGGGCGTGATAATGCCGTCGCCGTTCTTGTCGTAGCGGGCGAATTCGAGTGCCTCGGCTTGCGACCACTTCGACGAATACTCGACCATGCTCACCTGTCCGTCGCCATTGGCGTCGCGTTCGCTGAACCACTTGGCGACCCCCTTCGGCAGTCGCGAGGTAGGGACGAAAAACTGCTTCGACTTCTTCGTCCGACGACGATCGGGGTTCTGGTCGGTGTTGTCGGCATTGCCGCCCGGCGCGGGATTGCCGGCTGCGGCGGCCTCGGGAGCAGGGTTCGCCATCGGACCTTCCAGGGCGACCGTGGCCTCGTTGTCTTCGGCGGCAGGTTCCTCGGCGCTGGCCACGGGGAGTTCTTCGGCCTCGCGGGCCGGCATCAGGCGCAACGTGCGTTGGCGGCTGTAGCTGGCGACCCGCTGGGCCAGTTCATGGACGGTGATGATCCCATCGCCGTCGAGATCGGCCAGCCGCGGCGTGCCCGACATGCGCCGCCACTCGGGCTCTTGCAGTCTGCCGTCGAGATCGGCGTCATGCTTGGCGACGAGCTTGCTCGCATAGCGGAGCACCTTGCCCGAGATGCCGTCCGAAACCTGCGGCGCTCGCCCGGCGCCACGCGTCGCGGCGCTGCCGCGCGTGGGCTGGCCCGGCTCTTGCGCGGCGCCCTCGGCAGCACCCCACAGAACAATCGTCAGGGCGCCCACCGAGACGGCCGGGAACCAGAATTGCAGAGGCGAGAATCGAGTCGGTTTTGGCATAGTACCGAGATTATACCCAGCCAGGACGAGGGGTGGCGAACTTCTCGCCATCAAATGTTGCCAGCACGGCGCCGAAACATTTACGAGCTAAAGATATAAGTCGATGCCGGCGGGCCCGGGCGGGTGGCCGGCAAACGCCCTTTTCATCAAGTTCTGGCTTGACTCGGCCGGAACGGATCAACTAGGCTGCATGCGATGTCGACGGGCGGTTATTCGCCTGCTGACCCCACCCCAACGAGACGACCCACAGTCGTCCCACCCCCGGAGATGCGGCACGCTCCACCCCAGCCTGCGTGCCTCGACAGAGTGCCAGACGCGAATCGCCGGACGAGATCGGGCCGGCGCGTAGTGGACTGAACCACTAGTGGCAAGTCGCGAAACGGATGTCGCACGACTCCTGCCGCTGGAATTGCCGACGCTCGGGATCCACTTTCCGAGTGGCCAGAACACCTTGAGGCGACGCCATGGATGCCGGCCAACTGCTCGTCGAGAAGGGCCTTCTCGACGCCCAACAGCTCGAAGTGGCGCGCTCGCACGCCGGCGATGGCGCGCGCCTCGACCAGTTGGCCGTGCAGATGGGGTTTGCTCGCGAGGAAGAAGTGCTCCGGGTGCTGGCGGACGGACTGGGGCTCGAGTTCATCGATCTGAGCAATTTCGAGGTCGATCGCACGCTGCTGGCCAGCCTGCCGGCCAAGCTCATCCACCGCCACGCGGTGTTTCCCCTCAGCCAGACGAACGGCTCGCTCGTCGTGGCCACCAGCGATCCCTTCGATCTCTACGCGCTGGACGCCGTGGCGGCGGCCACCGGTTTGAGCGTCACGCCGGTGCTCTCCGTCAGCGACGAGATCGGCAAGCTGATCAAGGCGAACTTCGGCGTCGGTTCGGAGACGATCGACAATCTGATCGCGCAGCGGCAGGACCAGTCGAGCACGGTCGAGGTGCTCGACGAGCTCGAGCTCGACGGCTCCGAAGCGGCCGAGATGGCGCAAGAGGCCTCGGTCGTGCGCCTGGTGAATGAGATTCTCGTCGAGGCGATCGAATCGCGGACGAGCGATATTCACATCGAGGCGCATGCCACTGGCATGAAGATTCGCTACCGCATCGACGGCGTGCTGCAGCCGCAACCGACCCCCCCGGAGATCAACCAGTTCCAGGCCGCGATCGTCAGCCGTCTGAAGATCATGGCCCACATGAACATCGCCGAGAAACGCTTGCCGCAGGATGGCCGCATCAAGCTGAAGGTGGCGGGACGCGAGGTCGATGTCCGCGTGTCGATCATCCCCATGCTGCATGGCGAAGGGATCGTCATGCGTGTCCTGGACAAGGACAAGATGAAGTTCGACCTGCGCGGCATCGGCATGGACGAGGATATCTACGCCGATTTCCAGCGTCTGATCACCTTGCCGCACGGCATTCTGCTGGTGACCGGTCCGACCGGCTCCGGTAAGACGACCACGCTCTACAGCGCGCTCAACGAGATCAAGAGCGAAGACACGAAGATCATCACGACCGAGGACCCGGTCGAGTACCAATTGCCCGGCATCAGCCAGATTCAGGTACACGCCAAGATCGGGCTGACCTTTGCCGCGGCGCTGCGGAGCATCTTGCGTCACGATCCCGATGTGGTGCTGGTGGGCGAAATTCGCGACGTCGAGACGGCGGAGATCGCCGTGCAGGCGTCTCTCACCGGTCACATGGTCTTCAGCACGTTGCACACGAACGATGCCGCCGGCGCGTTCATGCGCTTGTGCGATATCGGCGTCGAACCGTTCCTCGTGGCCAGCACGGTCGAGGGCGTGATGGCGCAGCGCCTGGTGCGAACCTTGTGCCCGGCTTGCCGCGAAGCGTTCTCGCCGACGGAGGACGACGTGCCGGCCGATTTTCCGCTCGAGGAGTGTCTCGCGTCCGACGCGCCGATCTATCGTGCCGCGGGGTGCCGCGAATGCCGCGGCACGGGGTATCGCGGGCGCGCCGGCCTGTACGAATTGCTCGTCGCCAACGAAGAAATTCGCAACCTGGCGACCGAGCGTGCCAGCTCGTTCCGCGTCAAGCAGGCCGCCATGGCCGCCGGCATGCGGACCCTGCGTCAGGATGGCTGGCGCAAAGTGCTGTGGGGCCGGACGACCGTGGAAGAGGTCATGCGCGTGTCGAAGGCCGACTGATTTCAGTCCAAGAAAAGAGACCTTCAAACAACCTGGAAGAAAAGTGGCACAGGCCGCCGGCCTGTGCATGAATGAGCAGGGATAAAGAAAATTTCACAGGCTGGTAGCCTGTGCCACTGAACTTGATGGAAGCCTGATTCGACGGAATCTTTCTTCAGACACCACCCTTGTTTCTGCTGCCGATGCCCGACTTCGCTTACACCGCCCGCAACGCCCAAGGCCAGGAAGTGGCCGGCACGATCTCCGCTGCCACGCAGCGCGAGGCGCTCGTGCTGCTGGGCGATCGCGCGCTGTTCCCGTTGCGGCTCGTGCAGGAGAAGACCTCGCGCTTGGCGGCGTTGCAGAAACCGAAGAAGGTCAAGCAACAGGCCCTCGCGGCGACGCTCGCGCAGATGGCCGACTTGATGAAGAGCGGCGTGCCCCTGATGCGGTCGCTCGAGATTCTGGCCAGGCAGTCGTCGAACCCGCTGCTGACCGAAGTGATGGGGGACGTGCGGACGCAGGTCTCCGAAGGCTCGACGCTCGATGCGGCCTTTGCGCGGCATCCGCAGGTCTTCAACGAGTTGACCGTGAGCATGGTCCGCGCCGGCGGCGAAGGGGGCTTTCTCGAAGACGTGCTGCAGCGCACGGCCGACTTCATCGAACAGCAGGAAGAACTCAAGAGCCGCGTCGTCGGCGCGCTCACGTATCCCGCGCTGTTAGCGATTGCCGGATCGTCCGCGGTAACGGTGCTGATCGTCTTCTTCGTGCCGAAGTTCGCCGAATTGTTCGCCCGCTTGGAAGAACGCGGCGAGTTGCCCTTCATGACGACCGCCCTCCTGGGCACGAGCGATTTCATCGGTCGCTACGGGCTCTTGCTCGTCGCCCTGGCCATCGGCGTGGTCCTTTGGATCCGCCAGCAGCTCAAGACCGAGAAGGGGCGCCTCGTGCGCGATCGCTTGAAGATCAAGGTCCCCGTGGCCGGGCCGATCTTCTTGAACCTGGCGGTGTCGCGCTTCTGCCGCGTGCTGGGCACGCTGCTGCACAATGGCGTGCCGATCCTCAAGTCGCTCGAGATCAGCAGCGATTCGACCGGCAATCGCGTCATGGCCCAGGCCATCCAACAAGCGGGCGAGAACATTTCCTCGGGACAGACGCTGGCGGGGCCGTTGGCCTCGTGCGGGCTGTTTCCCCAGACGGTGGTCGAGATGATCAGCGTCGCCGAGGAGTCGAACAATCTCGAGAACGTGCTGGTGAACATCGCCGACGGGTTGGACCGCCGGACGAGCCGCCAGCTCGATCTCATGGTGCGCCTGATCGAGCCGGCGATGCTGCTCGTGATGGCCAGTGTCATTTTGTGCGTCGTGATTGCACTGCTGCTGCCCGTGTTTCAGATGAGTGCCACGATCGGTTAAACGCAACCATTCGAGTCATCCCCGCGGAGAGACCGTCGCGTCTTTCCCAACATCCTGCAACCTGTATTAGGGAGAAGAAGAACATGTCACGCAGAACTCGCCGCCCGGTGGCGCGTCAAGGTTTTACGTTGATGGAACTGCTCCTGGTCATGGCGATCCTCGTGATCCTGCTGGGCCTGGTGGCGCCGCGTTTCATGGGGACGCAGAAGAAGGCGAACATCAACGCCGCCAAGAGCCAGATCGGTTTGTTCAAATCGCCGCTCGAGATGTTCGCGCTCGACATGAACGGTTATCCGACGACCGAGCAGGGCCTCGTCGCGCTGCACGAGGAACCGGCCGAGATGGAGAATCCCGAGCAGTGGAAAGGTCCTTACCTCGACTCCAGCATTCCGCAGGATCCCTGGGGGCACGACTATCAGTACGCCTATCCCCCCACGCACAACACCAGCGATTTCCCCGACATCTGGTCGATGGGTCCCGACGGTGAAGATGGCACCGAAGACGACATCGGCAACTGGAATCCCGAGGCAAATGGTACGCAAACGGCCAGTCGTTAAGGGGAACGCATGCGAGAGAGACATCCGAGAGTTGACCACGGTGCGACACGGCGGGCTGGCCCAGTCGTGTCGCGTAGGGGATCGAGACGGTCTCGCCGCGCCTTCACCCTGCTCGAGCTGTTGCTCGTGCTGGGGTTGATCGTGGCGATGGTTGGCATCGCCTGGCCCTCGCTGCGCGGACCGCTCGGCGGCGCGCGTTTGCACGAGGCGGCCAAGCAGGTGCGGGTTGAAATGTCGCGCACGCGGCTGGCGGCCATGGAGTCGGACGCCGTGTACGAGCTGCAGTACGCGGTCGAGTCGGGACAGTTTCGCGTGCGCCGCATGCTCGACTTGAACCCGGCCGAGAACGAGGAGTGCGCCACCGTCGACTACACGTCGGCGGGAGACAATCCGAACGGCGACCAGGGGGCGAACATCGGCTGGACCGAGTTCGCCCTACCGTCCGGAGTGGTCTTTGCCGACCCGATGTTTGTCGGCGAGACCGCCGCGACCGAAGCGGTGGGGACGTTCGCCAGCGAAACGGCCGACGTGGTGAGCTGGTCGACGCCGATCGTGTTTTATCCGGACGGAACGACGTCGACGACCGAGTTTGTGCTCCGCAACGAGCGCGGCGACGAAGTCGTCGTCTCGTTGCGCGGCCTGACCGGCGTGTCGCAGATGGCCGACCAGGCCCCCGCCGCGCAGAGGCTGGTCCGATGAGACGTCGCCGCGCGGCATTCTCGCTCCTCGAGGTGCTGCTGGCGACCGGCATTTTGCTCGGTGCGGTCGCCGTGCTGGGCGAGCTCGCGCGGCTGGGGCGCCTCAACGCCCTGGCCGCGCGCGATCAAACCCAGGCCCAGTTGCTGTGCGAATCGAAGTTGGCCGAGATTCTCGCCGGCGCCGCGTCGAGCGAATCGCACGGCGACCAACCGCTCGAAGACGCGCCGGGCTGGCTGTGGCGCGTCGATCGCGAGCCGCTCGAGCAGCCAGGACTCTCCTCGCTGCGCGTGACCGTGGCACAGGATCTGCCCGAGGCGAAACGTCCCGTGCGTTTCGCGCTCGTGCGGTGGATGCGCGATGCGAGCAGCGGTGCGCCGAACGCCCCGGGGCTCGAATCGCCCAGGTCGCCGGCGTCCGGCGCGGCGTCTCTCTCGTCGTCGCTGCCCCTGGGAGAATGAACGATGACGGGCCCGACTCTTATCCCTGGCGCGCGCTGCCGCTCGGGTTTCTCGATCCTCGAGGTGTTGCTGGCGCTGGCCCTCTCGACGGCGCTGCTGGCCGGTCTGTTTAGTGCGCTGTCGCTTTTCATGCGGTCGTTCGATTCGGGCCGCACGCACGTCGAAGAGGCGCAGCTCGCACGTTCGTTGCTGCGGCAGATCTCGCGCGATCTGCGGCGAGCGGTCGTCGAGTCCGCGGCCAGATCCGCCGGAGGAGACCAACCGCTCGCGCTGCCGAGCGATTTTCTTCCCTCCGCCGAGTCGGCCGCCGATCCACTCTCCCCGGCCGAGCTGTATCGCACGACCGTGCTCTCCCCGTTGCGAGATTCGACCGAGACCCCTGTGGCTCGCACCCTGCGACTGGCGGGCACGAGCGATCGGCTCGATGTTTGCGTCCGCGCCGGGGGGGGGCAAGAGTCGCTGGCGGCCTTGGTGATCGGCAGCGAGGCCCCCTCGGCCGAGTCGAGTGCCTTCGTCACGGGGGCTTCCAACAGTGACTCGGCAGGCGCCCTGCGAAAGGTGAGCTACTTCTGCTACGACTCGACTAACCCCGATCGGATGCTCGCGCAGCAAAACGAATTCTCGCCAGCCACGGTGAATGCCGAAGCCGGGATCGCACAGACCGGGCTCGTGCGCCGCGAACAGCCCTGGCTGCACGAATCGTCGGGCGAAGAGCCGCTCCGTTCCAACGCGGCGACAGCAGCCGAACCCGAGTCGACGAGCGACTACGGTACGCCCGCTGCCGGCCTCTCGGCGTCATCTCCCATGACAACTTCTTCTGCAGCGCGCGCGAACGAGTACCGTCCACCCAGTGACGTTGCGTGGGAAGATCTCGCAGAAACGCTGACCCCCGAGGTGGAGCGCGTCGCGTTTCGATACTTCGATGGCAGCACCTGGTACAGTTCGTGGGATAGCGCGTCCGACGGCGGTCTCCCGATGGCCGTCGACATTGCCTTCTGGCTCGCCGAGCCGGCCGACGAGGCACGACGCCCGCGCCGCGCGGGCCAACGGCGCGCCGACCCTGCCGACACGTCGGCGACGCGGCAAACAGCGGCCGATCGCTCGAGCTCGCGGGAGCCAGAAACTGCCGGTGCATTCGCGGGTGGCAACGCCGCTAATGGCACGTCGGCAGAAGACTTGCCCGACTATCGATTGGTGGTCTATCTGCCGCTGGCGAGTCCGCGTCGCGAGGAAAATCCCTATCCAGAGCTGAGCAGTCCCGACGAGCTCAACGCGCCGCTGCCGGCGGCCCCAGCGTCTCCCCTGCCTTCGACGATGGCGCCTCCGACGCCTCCCGCGCCGACGCGGCGGAATTCGATTCCGTCGTTCTTCCGTCCGAACGCACCGGCTCCGGGAGGTGCGCGATGAAACTGTCCCCAGCCAACCGACGCCGCGGGATGGTGATCGTCGTGGTGCTGATCGTCATCGCCATGCTCAGCCTGGCCGGTTTTACCTTTGCCGAGATCATGTTCACCGAGAACAAAGCGGCACGACTGGGCGGACGAGACCTGCAAGCCCGCCAGTTGTCCGAGTCGGGTGCGCTGTGCGTGGCCGCCATGCTCGATCTTTCGAGCGAGGCGCGCTCGGAGCTCGGCGGCGTGTACGACAATCCCGAAGAGTTGGCGGCCGTCGCCGTGCTGGCGCCGGACGAAACGCAATCGGCGCACGGCCGGTTCAGCATCGTCACGTACGAGGCAGACGACTCGGAGTCGGGCCGGATTCGCTTTGGCGTCGAGAACGAATCGGCCCGTCTCAACCTGCACAAGTTGCTGGAATGGGATCGCAGTCATCCCGGTCATGCCCAGGCGACGTTGGCGCGGCTGCCGGGCATGACGCCCGAACTGGCCGACGCGCTGCTCGATTATGTCGACGCCGACGACACGCCTCGCGAACTGGGGGCCGAGTCGGAGTTTTATGCGCAGCAAGAGCCGGCCCGCATGGCGGCCAATCGGGTGCCTTCGTCCCTCGAGGAACTGCTCGCCGTGCGCGACGTCAGCCAGGAGCTGCTCTTCGGGCTCGACTTGAACTGCAATGGCCGGCTCGAGCCGTTCGAGATGTCGCGCATGTCCAGCGCCGCGGCAGGCGCGCTTTCGCCGGCGGTGACGGTACGCGGCTGGTCGGAGTATCTCACGCTCGACAGCGCCGAGGGGAATCTTACGCCCGAGCGACAGCCGCGCATCAACCTGAACGATCCGAATCTGGTCGATCTGCACAGCCGGCTTTCGGCCGCGCTCGATGAAGATTGGGCCACCTTCATCGTGGCCATGCGGCAGTTCGGACCGGCGCCAGGCGGCGGCGCCGCACGCAGGCAGGCGGGCGTGCAACTCGATTTCTCTCGGCCGGCGCTGCATACGATCGCCTCGGTGTACGACTTGATCGGCGCGAGAACCGCGCTCGCCGAGCCAGGCCGGGTATCGCCCACGCCCGTCGACAGTCCGCTCGCGGCCGATTCGTCGAAGCTGGCCACCGAGTTGCCCCGGCTGCTCGATGTGGTGACGACGCGGACTGAACCGCGCATCGTGGGGCGGGTGAATATCAACCTGGCCCCGCGCGAAGTGCTGCTGGGCGTCCCTGGCATCGACGACATGCTGGCCGACGAGATCGTGTCGAAGCGTGCCTCGCTCTACGATCCCACTTCGCCGGGCGACCAGCGACACGCGGCGTGGCTGTTCCTCGAAGGGCTGGTGACGCTCGACCGGTTGAAGACCCTCGAACCGATGATTACCGGTGGCGGCGACGTCTTTCGAGGCCAGGTGGTCGGTTTTTTCGACGAATTTAGCGCTTCGAGCCGAGCCGAGTTCGTAATCGATGCTACCAGCGCCCCGAGCCGGCTGTTATGCTGGAAGGGTCTGAAGCACCTGGGGCGCGGCTATACGCTGGCCGAATTGGGAGCCGCGCCCAGTGTCCAGCCTACGTCCGCCGGCACGGCGCCGGTAGCCTCGCGATAGCCCGCCCGAACGATACGCCCGGCCACGAAGGCGATGGACCGTCTCGCGACTGGTTCCGCCCCGCACGCCTGCCCCCCCTGCCCTCCACCCGGCCGCACTGCGAGAGACTCCGATGCCGCGTCTGCTGGCCATCGAATGGGACATCGCCGAAGCGCGCTATATCTTGGCGCAGGTGCGCGGTCGCCGCGTCGCGCTCGAGCAAGCCGGCTCCTTCCCGCTGGCCCCCGAGGCGGTTCCCACGGAGAGTGGCGAGATTTCCTTGAAGCATCCGTCGCGAGAGATCCTCGCGGCGCAGTGGCGCGAGACCCTGGGCCGGCAGCGCATGGCCCGCCCCAAGCTGCTGTTGGGGGTTGGCCGCAATCGAGTCGAGCTGCGACAGCTCGTCGTGCCCCCCGTGCCCGATGCCGATCTGCCCGAGCTGGTGCGATTGCAGGCGATGCGCGAGGCGGGCTTTGTCGGCGAAGACAGCGTGCTCGACTTCGTGCCGCTGTCCGACGACCCGACCGTGCCCCGACAGGTCGATGCCGTGGCCTTGTCGGCCGATCAAATGCACGAGTTGCAAGAGGCCTGCTCCGCGGCCGGCTGGACCCCCGAACGCATGCTCGTGCGTCCCTACGCCCTGGCCTCGGGCTTCCGTCGCTTGATGCCCTCGGCCGAGCAAGTGGTGCTGATCGCCGAGCTGGCGCCGACCACGGCCGAACTGCTCGTGCTGGTCGGCACGCGCGTGCTGGTCTCTCGTTCGGTGCGGCTGCCACAAGGTGAGCACGGAGACGTCACCGGCCTGCTGGCCGAAATCCGTCGCACGCTGGTCGCCGTGGCCAATCAACCGGGCGGAAGCCCCGTCGAGGCGATCTATCTCTGCGGCCGGCCGCACGAGCACGTCGAGACGATGCAGCGCATGGAGCACGAACTCAAGCTGCCCGTGCAGGCGTTCGATCCGCTGGCCGAGCTCCCCACGACGGGCGAACTGGCCAGGCACGCGCCCGCGAGCACGGGTCGTCTGGGGGCGCTCGTGGGCATGCTGCTCGACGAGGCGCATGGCAACAAGCCGGCCATCGACTTGCTCGATCCTCGCAAGATGCCGCAGCCGCTCGATCGGCGCTTGCTCGTCGGCCTGGCGGCCAGCGTCATCGCGGCGATCGTCTTCGCCGGGGGCTATGTGGCCTGGGGCAAGTTCTCGGCCGCGGACGAGCTGAACGACAAGCTGGCCGCCGAGTCCAAGAAGCTCGATGAGTTGGTGCGTCGCGCCGATGCGAAGCGGGCCGCCGTCGAGGAAATCAAGCTTTGGGCCGATAACGATATCGTCTGGCTCGACGAGTTGCGCGATCTGTCGTTGCGATTCCCCAGTGCCCGCGACGCCGTGCTGCTGCGACTCACGATGGCCCGGGCCTCGAGCAAGGGGGGCACCGTCGAGATGCAGGGGCTCGTGCGCGATCCTTCGATCGTCGGCCGCATGGAAAGCAATCTCCGCGACAAGCACCACGAGGTGCGCAGCAAACGCGTGCAGGCGACCATTCAAGAGCGCACCTACACCTGGCAATTCGAATCGTCGCTGGCCGTGGCACGGCGCGATCGCGAGGAATACCGCACGGCGCCGGCCCCGGTGGCCGGTCCCACCGTGCCCGCCCCGGCGACGACGACCGAACCAGCCGCTCCGGCCAGTGATTCCACCTCGGCAGCCAGCATCGCCGGGGCATCTTCCGCGGCGACGCAGAACGCCGCGGCGGAAACGGCCACTTCGACCAACACGTCGACGGGGGGCCGGCCATGAAAAAGCGCGAACGCATCCTAGCGATCATCGTCGGCGGCATGCTCGTGGCCTACCTGGGAAACTGGCTGTTCCAGGCCATGTTGCAAGGCCCGCTCGACGAGCGCCGTGCCCGTGCCGAGCGATTGCGTAAAGATATCGAGAAGAAAGAAGGGCAACTGCGCCTGGCCCGAGCCGCCGGCAAGCAGTTGACGGCCTGGCAGCAGCAGTCGTTGCCGACCGATCTGGAGTTGGCTCGTTCGCTCTATCAGAACTGGTTGCTCGAGCTCGTGCGTGTCGCGGGCTTCGAGCAGCCCAACGTGGACTCGGGCGAGACGGTCGGCAAGAAGGACGTTTACCAAAAGCTCCCCTTCACCGTCCGCGGCCGTGGCTCGCTCGAGCAGCTTACCAGCTTCCTCTACAACTTTTATCGCGCGGACCACTTGCACCAGGTGCAACGACTTTCGATCACCCCCATTCCGCGTTCGCAGCGGCTCGAGCTCTCGATGTCGATCGAGGCCCTGGTGCTGCCCGAGGGGGAACGCAAGGATCGTCTCAGCGGGCGCACGTCGAATCGTCTGGCCGCGGAGAACCTGGTCGAGTATCGCGCCATCGTCGAGCGAAACCTGTTTGGCGAAGGTGGCGCCCGGGCCTACGACGAATCGGACTTCGCCTTCCTCACGGCCATCCTCGAAGTGAGCGGACAGCTCGAGGCGTGGTTCACCATTCGCACGACGGGCGAGATCTTGAAGCTGGGGATCGGCCAGCCCTTTCAAGTGGGGCAGTTTCGGGGCCGCGTGGCCGAGATCGACGCGCTCGACGTCGTGATCGATTCGGACAACGAACGCTGGCTGATCACGTTGGGGGAAAACCTTAGCCAGGCAACGGCTTTGCCCCCCGAGCTCTAAACGGCCCAGTATTTTTCGCCAGTTGGCGGAATCTCCTCAGAAAGGCTGTAGCCGGCAGGCGGGACAACCGATCTTTGAGCCGGGCAAGCGATGCGCCGAAGCGCGCAGCGTGCGCCTACGAACAAGTCGCCGCAGGGGGGAACACTGCCAAGCGACAGAACCGGTGTCTTTCAAAGCTTTAGACGAATACGCAATTCGACGGCCCACGCGCACGCTGGCGGTAGCGGCGCTGGCGATGTTGCTGGCATGCTGTCAGGCCGGCCGCGCGCACGCCGCCGATGGCGAAATGAAGGCCTACCGGCTGCGGGCCGCCTCGGTCGCCGACGTCGAGCCCCTGGCACGCAAGCTGGTGGCGGGACTGGCCGGCGCCGAAATCGCCGTCGACACGGCCTCGAATCAACTCCTCGTGCGCGGACCGGCCGAAGCCCACCAGATCGTGGCCGGGCTGGTCACCGCGCTCGATCAGCCGAAGACGGCTCCAGCGGCGTCCCTGCCGACAGCCACTCTTTCGCCCCCTCCGCCCGATACGGACGCGCCGGCGATTCACGTGCCACCGCGTGTCGACGTGGCCGGCGACCCGACGGTGCGCTTCGTTCAACTGCACAGCGCGCGCGCCTCGCAGCTCGAGCCGATCCTGGTCGACATGTTCCGGGGGCGTATCCAGCCCATGGCGCAGGTCGCTGCCGGGCTGCCGGGTTACATGATTATCTTGAGCACCGGCGAGCGCATCGAACTCGGTTTGAACCGCGCGCACGATCAGCTCATGGTGCGCGGCTCGGCTCCCGTCGCCGAACGCATGGTGCGCCTCATCACCGTGCTCGACAGCCCGCGCCAACCGTTGGGCAAGTCGGTGCGAGTGATACCGCTCGACAAGGCGGATCTCACCAAGGTTCGGCGTGCCACCGATGCCTACGAGGGAAAGCTCGATCGCGAGCGGCTGCTGCCGGCGCCCTCGGATGGCGCGTCGCGCGAGAGGAATCCAGCCCGGGCAGCCTCGACGACGACCGCCGATCCTTCGGGCGCGGTGGCCTTTGCCAACTTGCTACTGCAGCCCGGTGCGTCTCCCGCGCCGGCCGAGGCGTCTCCTCCGCCGGATGCTCCCACGGGCGATGCCGAGGCCGCCGCCCAGCAGGATCGCCTGCGACAGCTCGGCGGCAATGTGGACATCGAGGTCCTTCCTGATCTCGACGTGTTGATCCTCAGCGGCGACGAGCGCGAGGTCGACGAGCTCGTGCGGATCATTCAAGAAATCGAACGCATCAGTGCCGAGACCGAGCCGGAGATCGAAGTCTATCACTTGCGCCATGCCCCCGCGGCGGGCATCGCCACGGTGCTGACCCAGGTGCAGACCGATCTGCTCGCCGGTCGACAAGGCCGCGTGACGTCGATCTCGCTGGTCAAGCCGAATGCCATTCTCCTGGTCGGCTGGGGCGAGGCCTTGCGAGTGATGCGCGAGTTGGTCGAGAAGCTCGATCAGCCCGTCGATGCCGAAACGCAGTTGCGCGTCTTTCGTTTGAAGTATGCCCCCGCGGTGGCGACGCAAACGACGATCCAGCAGTTCTTCACGAACCGCCTGGGGCTGGGGGCGAAAGTGGTCATCGTGGCAGACGCCGCGTCGAACTCGCTGATCGTGCAGGCGGTGCCCCGCGACCTGGCCGAGGTGGAGCTGTTGATCGAACGGCTCGACTCGGGCAAGAGCGGGGTGGTCAACCAACTGCGCGTCTTCAAGCTGCGCAACACGCTGGCCACCGACATGGCCCCGATTCTCGAGAACGCCCTGCGCGGCACGGCCCCCGGCACGCCGGCGGCACAGCAAAAGCAGTCCATCCTCCAATTCCTCACGGTCGATGCGCAAGGACAGCGCATGTTGGAGTCGGGAGTCCTCTCCGATGTCCGCGTCACGCCCGACGGGCACACGAACACGCTGCTCGTATCGGCGCCCGCCGACAGCATGGAACTGTTGGCCGCGTTGATCGAACAGCTCGACGGCATGCCCGCCGCGACGGCGCAGATCAAGGTCTTCAAGATCGTGAATGGCGACGCCGCCGCCCTGGTCGAGATGATGCGCACCCTGCTGGGGCCGCAGGCGACGACAGCTCTGGGACCCGAGCTGGCCGGGCCGACCGACGAAGGTTCGCTCGCTCCGCTGCGATTCAGCGTCGATCTGCGCACGAACTCGATCATCGCCACCGGCTCGGCCGGCTTGTTGCAGGTGGTCGAGGCGATCCTGCTGCGGCTCGACGAGAGTGACGTCAGCGATCGCAAGAGCCAGGTTTTCCGGCTGAAGAATTCACCGGCCATCGACGTGGCGCTGGCCGTGAATGAGTTCCTCCGCAGCGAACGCATGGTTCAGATTGCCGTGCCCGGCACGCCGAGTCCCTTCGAGCAGATCGAACGTGAAGTGGTGGTCGTGCCCGAGCCGGTCAGCAATAGCCTGATTATCAGCGCGACGCCGCGCTACTTCGACGATATTCGCACGCTGGTCGAGCAGCTCGACGCGCAGCCGCCGCAGGTGCTGATCCAGGTGCTGATCGCCGAGGTGCGGCTCGACAACATCGACGAGTTCGGTGTGGAGTTGGGCCTGCAAGACTCGTTGCTCTTCGATCGTGGCATCGTCGGCAACCTAGCCACCACAGGCTCGACGGGCACCACCGATACCCGCAATCCAGGTGTGGACATTGGCACAACGGCCAATCAGACCTCGACCACGCTGATTCCCGGGTTCAATTTCAACAATCAGAACCTGGGCAATAGCGGCAGCGCGCAGTCGATGTCGACGCGCGAGAACCTCGCCGGACAGGCCTTGTCGAGCTTCTCGGTCGGTCGCACCAACGCCGAGCTTGGCTTCGGCGGGCTCGTGCTCAGTGCCAGCAACGAGAGCATCAACATTCTGATTCGCGCCCTGAAGCAGTGCCAGCGCGTCGAGGTCTTGAGCCGACCGCAGATCATGACGCTCGACAACCAGCCCTCGTTCATTCAGGTGGGCGAGCGCGTGCCGCGCGTCGCCGGCACCACGATCAACCAGGTCGGCCAGGTAAACAACATCGAGCTGGTCAACGTCGGGCTCATCCTGGGGGTCACGCCGCGCATCAGCCCGGACGGCAACGTGGTGATGGAGGTCGACGCCGAGCGCTCGGAGTTGGGACGCATCGCCGATGGCATTCCCATCGCGGTGAACACCGATGGCGATCCGATCCTTTCGCCCCGCATTCGCACGCAAACCGCCCAAACGACGATCAGTGCCGCCGACGGGCAGACCGTCGTGCTCGGCGGGTTGATCTTCCGCAATCACGTGACGACCACGCGGCGCGTCCCCTACCTGTCGTCGATTCCCATCCTCGGGCACTTGTTTCGCTACGATTTCGAGCAGAACCAGCGCACCGAGCTGCTGATCATTCTGACGCCGCACGTCATTCGCAACGGCGAGGACGCCGAGCGGATGAAGCAGATCGAATCGTCGCGCATGAGCTGGTGCCTGGCCGATGTCGAGCGTATTCACGGCGAGTGCCAGATCTGCCGTCGCGGCGATTGCGAGCACTGCATGTCGACGACTCAGGTGATCTATCCGGATCAGGATCCGGGAGCCGAGGGCATCCCGGTGCCGGCCGAGAGCATTCCCGCCGGCAGAGCGAATTCGCCGAACGCCGTGCCCGAGAATGTGCCCGCCGTGCCCTACTTCCCTGCTCCCCAGGGAAACGCGGCGCCGGCTGAAGGTCCCCGTATCGGCGGAGAAGAGCTGCTGCCGGCGCCGGGCTCGCGCCCCTTGCCGGTGCCAGACGCCATGGGAGAGGCCAGGCCGCCCCACGCGGCGCCGGTGAACCTGGTCGCGCCCGCGACGGCGCCGGTCGTGGCGAGTCCTACTTCACGCAGGGTACTACCGCCGAACGGCAACTGAGGAAGAGCTACGCAATGAATCGATCCGCTCGACAACCGTGCCAGCAGCAGGCCGCCTCGCGGACCAGCCCTCGGGTTGGCCTGTCGCGACGTTGCCTGCGCCTGTTGAGTGGCGCGACTCTCGTGCTGCTGGCAACGGGCATCGGCACGCACGACTCGATGCGTGCTGCCCGGGCCGACGGTTTCGACCTGCGCGAGTCGATTCCCTGGTCGGAAAAAGCCAAGCCACGCGAACCCGATCGGATGGTGGCGGTGTGGACGCACACGGTATTGAATCGGCCCGGCAAGCCGGCGGTGCGCGGGTTCGGCGGGCGATTGATGTACTACGAACGCCGCTCGGATCAACCGATCAAGGTCGCCGGCGAGTTGATGGTCTTCACCTTCGACGACACGAACCGCGACGGTACGAACTGCACGCCCGACCGCAAATACGTCTTCACCGAAGAGCAGATGCCCGAGCATTACAGCAAGTCGAAGATCGGGCATTCGTACAGCGTGTGGATTCCGTGGGATGAGGTGGGCGGCCCCCAGCGCAAGATCAGCCTGGTGGCACGCTTCGAGTCGAAGGAAGGCAACGTCGTCACGTCGCAGATCAACACGCAGATTCTGCCGGGCATCGCGCCAACGGTGGTCGAACAAGCTCCGCCAGCGCCGTTGGGCGTGCAGGCGGCTTCGCACATGATCTCCGCGGGACAGTTTCCCCAGGTGGCCGGATTGCCGCTGCCACCAGATCATCGGCAGCGTATGACGACGTCGACGATCGACATAGCGCCGGGCATCATGTCGGCGGTGCCGTCTCGGTCAGTGCAAATGCAAGCCAGCGCTGGATCGTCGGTCGTCGCGCCGTTACCGGCGGTGGGCCAGCCGCAACAACCCTGGCAAACACCGACACCCTGGCAGGCGTCTGCTCCGTGGCAACCTCAGAATGCCTGGCAGCCACAGCCCGGTTATCAACCGCCACCCGGCTGGCAACCACAGCCCGGTTATCAACAGCCGCCGGGTTGGCAACCGCAACCCGCGGCAACGCAGCCCGCTAGGGGACCAGCCCCGGCACCACGGGCGTACCAAGCGATGATGCCGCCGGCGCCTCAGGCAGCTCACGTACCGATGGTGACTCAACCGGCGGCCCCACCGTCAGCTCATTCTGGACTTCCCGAATTCCGGGCTCAAGGAGCACCAGTTGTTCCGCCACGTCCCGCTGGTGCTCAGATGCGACAGCGCCACGTAGGATCGCCGTCTGGCCAACCACTGACACCTCGACCGGGCCCAGGCGTTCCATACCAGGCACCCGTAGCAACTGCCGCGCCAGCGATGCCTCAACTTCCTCGCTAGGAGGCAGGGGGTAGTCGAAGCCGATCTGGTAACGCGGGGCATAGGGACGCGCCTGCCGCGTGAGCGGTTCGGGCGGAATGCGATTGATCTGTTCGTTCACGAGCGGGCGCAAGTTCGTGATGGCCGAGCGGATCGCGCCGCGTGTGTTTCCCTGGATCGAACCGATGAAGCCGACGCGGTCCGCGAGATCGCTACCGACGAAATCATTGCGTGTGCGGTTGGTGCGTACGAATCGCTCCATACCCGTCAACTCTCCCACCGAGGCGCCCACCCGCCCGGCGAGCCCCATGCTCTCTCCCTGCGAGGCGGCCGCCGCGGCCTCCAGTTGTCCGGCCGAACCGGGCTGGGGCCGTCGACTCAGCGTGCTCCCCAGCGGGCGATCGCCAAAGAGCTGCGCCTGGGCTGGCAAGGCTACCAGAGAAAGCGCGGCAGAGATGACAGCAAATACGACCGAGGATCGCAGCCTAATGCGTGGTGCTGGCATGGAAAGTGGCACAGGCCGCCGGCCTGTGTTGATTGACTCTGGCTTGGTTCTCATTTCCGCACAGGCTGCCAGCCTGTGCCACTTTTTCCAGATGAAAAGGTTGCTTCCACCAAGCATACCTTACGGCTGGGCGGCCGGCGTGGTCTTCTCCGCCCGCTCGTTCCACCAGTCGCGGGCAATTTCATAGGCGTCGGTGGCGATCATGTGGACTCCGCTGTCGACGCAAGCCGACCAGTAGGCATCGTCGAGCACGCCCCCGCGCCGCGGCGGGTTCACCGTGTAGACGCGGATGCGATAACCCCGCTCGTTCGCCAGACGCACGGCCTCTTTCATCCGCTCCGCCGAGATGTGCTCGTTCCCTTTGGCGTCGGCGGCATCCATGAAGGTTTGCTTCTCGTAGGTGAGAAAGCGGACGAAGCCGGCCGGCGCGCTGGGCACGTAATCGGCAATGTTCGCCTTCCACGCTCCGGAGCCATGATCGCCGAAGGCCAGGTATTCGCCGTCGGCGGGAATCGAATCGGCGTAGAGGCGGTGCGCCGCGGTATCGCCCGTGAGGCAAACGGTAATGTGTCGCGGCTCGAACGTTCCGCCCTCCGACTTGGGCAGGCGCGAGAGCAACTCCGCGTGCGGTTCGATGACCTGCTTGAAGGCCTCGACGATTTCGGGGCTGACCGACTTGAAGTCGATGACGAGCGTGTAGTGGTCTTCGGGAGGCGTCTTGGCCCAGCGTTCCCAGAGGGGCGCGATGAGCTCGCCCAGTTCCGGTTCATTGCCGTGTGCCGTGCTATCGTGCGTGGCCACGATCGCCTTGCGGTTCGGATCGTAGGTCACGTCGACCTCGACGTATTTCAGCCCCGCGTCGAGCGCCCGGGAGAACTTTTGCTTGTCGGGGAGCAGGCGGTAGGGATACGCATTGTGCGCGGCAAAGGGATTCGTCGCCGAGTGGTCGGCTGCCGCGGCACGCTCGGCGGCGAGACTCGCCACGGCGAGCGACAAGACCATCACAGCCAAGCGGGCTCGAAGCGAACGATTCCAACGGGGTAAGGTGAGTTGCGGCAAGGGAACCTCGTGCAAGGCTGGGGGGCGAGGGCAGGGACAGCGGAGCCATTCATGCTACCACGCCGCGAGACCGATCCCCACACGCCAGACCCGCGACTCGGCCTTCCTGCAATCTGGCAAGTGGCACAGGCAGCCAGACTGTGTGTGGGGAAACGAGCCCGGAAACACAGGCCGGCGGCCTGTGCCACCTCTCCCTCGCTGGCAGTTGAACGATGTTGTCACGCTTCGCGTCTGTGAGGAGTTGAATTCCCGAGGATCGAGAGTTCACGATGTGAGCAGGCCGATTCGGGAAGTCGTCGTGCGGCTGGCGCGTATTCTAACGATTTCGTAAGCAGCGAGGCTTGGACGAAAGGCCCCGTTTTCGGGCCGTTTGCCCCTGGTTTGCGGCGCGCCCCTGCTTGGAGGAGGCCGCCGATCAAGTTACGATCAGTGTTTCTTTATCTGGCCTGCGCCAGCCTCTCGTGGGAAGGCGGTCTGGTGGGGCGAGAGTACCGGCAGATCACGTCGAGCAGCCCCCAATGTATTTCCGTCTTGGCTCCTTCATCGCCCGGCACTGGAAGGTCGTGATCCTGTTCTGGATCGTGCTGGCGGCGGGGCTCAAGCTGTGGGCGCCCCGCTGGGACGATGTCACGCACGACGGCGATCTCGCCTATCTGCCACCCCGCATGACGAGCGTGCGCGGCGAAGCGCTGCTCGCGCAGGCGTTCCCCGACACGAAGGTGCGCAGCCAGGCAGTGCTCGTGGTCGAGCGTCCCGACGGCGAACTGACTCCGGCCGATTACTACATCGCCGACAAGCTGGCTTCGAAGTTCGAGAAGCTGATCGAGGAGGCCGCCGAGGAACAGACTCCACTTCCCATCGCGGCCGTGTGGAGCCACAACACCGAGGTGCTGGGCAGCAAGCTTACGAGTCCCGTCTCCGATCGAGGGCAGGCGACGCTCGTCATCCTCTCGTTGACGAACGAGTTCATGGCGACCGACAACATTCGCCTCCTCGATGAATTTCAGATCGCGCTCGACGACGTTCGGCAGGATCCGCATTTTCCGGCCGGGCTGAATCTCGGCATTAGCGGTTCGGCTGCCATCGGCGGCGACATGCTCGGCTCGGCCAAGGAGAGCATCGAAAGCACCGAGATCACGGCCATCGTGCTCGTCTTCTTGATCCTGCTGTTCGTCTACCGGGCCCCCCTCTTGGTGATTATTCCGCTGACGGCCATCGTGCTCTCGGTCTCCGTGGCGACCGATGTCGTCGCCTGGCTGGCCGACTATAGCGCGCACAGCGACTGGCTACACTTCAAGATCTTCAAGACGACGAAGATTTTCGTGGTGGTGATTCTCTATGGCAGCGGCACCGACTTCTCGCTGTTCCTGATTTCGCGCTATCGCGAGGAACTCGAGCACGGCTACGAAAAGTCGCAGGCGATCGAGCGGGCCCTGGGAAGCGTGGGCGAAGCACTGGTCGGAAGTGCGCTGACGACGATTCTCGGCCTGAGCATGATGTACTTCGCCGATTTCGGAAAATTCCGCTACAGCGGGCCCGTGATCGGCTTGTGCCTGCTGATCACCTTGATCGCCTGCTTGACCTTCGCGCCGGCCATGCTGCGGGCCTGCGGCACCGCGGTGTTCTGGCCCTTCGGCTTCGCTCCGGCACGCCAGCAGAATCGCCAGGGCTTGCACCTGAGCGGCTTGTTGGATCGTTTCTGGAATTGGGCCAGCCATTTCATCATCCGCTGGCCGGGGGTCATTCTGGCGGCCTCGATCTTGCTGATGCTCTACCCCGCCTGGCGCGGACTCTCCGTCGACATCACCTACAACCTGCTGAACGAATTGCAGCAGGACCGCCCGAGCGTCGTGGGAACGAACCTCGTCCGGCGTCATTTCCCGGCGGGGGATGTCGGGCCAGTAACCGTGGTCGCCTACAACCAGCAGGGCAAGTTCGACACGCGCGAAGGCGAGATCCACATCGCCGAGCTCACGAAGCAGTTGTGGGACGTCCCCGGCGTCGTGGCCGTGCGCAGCTTGAGCGAGCCGCTGGGAGACAAGCCCGGCTATGCGAACATCTTCAGTCGGCGCGGGCAACGCAAGGTCGCGGCCAAGAAACACAACCGCACGCTCAGCACCTTTCTCACCCAGGTGCCCGAGTTGCAGGGGCAGATCACGCGCTTCGATCTGATCTTCGAGAAGGATCCCTTCTCGCCCGAGGCCGAGGAATTGCTGAACGTCGTCGATGCGAAGCTGCAGAACCTGAGCCAGACCGCGGGATCCCCCTGGTTCGGCACGGAGTTCGACTTTACCGGCACGACGGCGGGCAAACGCGACCTGAAGGCGGTCACCACCAGCGACCAATGGGTGATTCAGCAGTTGGTGACCATCGCCGTGTTGGGCGTGCTCTTGCTGATTTTGCGGCGACCGCTGATCTGTCTCTACCTGATCGTCTCGGTGATCGTGAGCTACCTGGTTACCATCGGCATTACCGAGGCCGTCTTCGCCACCCTTTATAGCGGCACGTACGAGGGCCTCGACTGGAAAGTGCCCATCTTCCTGTTCGTCATCCTCGTGGCCATCGGCGAGGACTACAACATCTACCTGGTGACGCGCGTGCTCGAAGAGCAGGCCGAGCACGGCCCGCTCGAGGGCTTGCGCCTGGCCGTGGTAAAGACGGGGGGCATTATCAGTAGTTGTGGGCTGATCATGGCGGGTTCGTTCATCTCGATGATGACCGGTTCGTTGCGTGGCATGCTCGAGCTCGGCTTCGCCCTGTCGTTGGGCATTCTGCTCGATACGTTCTTCGTGCGCCCGGTGATCGTGCCGGCGTTTCTGGCAATCGTGGCGCGTCGCGAAGAACGCCGGCGGCCGTCCGAGCATGGCCGGCGGTCGCACGGCGATTCTCCGATCGGCCTGCCCCTGGAAGCACCGGGCGAACTGGCCGAGCGCGCGGGGCGCTAATCACCTCGCCGCGCATCGCACCTGTCGGCGCTGCGCTGGTGTCTGCACGTGCAGGCTTCGCGCGGGTGAGGTGCCAGCGTGCCTGTGGCGAAAATCATCCAAAATTGGCGCCGGCAGATTGCATGCCTTGCCAGATGCGCTATGATTTTCGTTCGGTGGGCCTGGAACGGTACGGTGTCTGTCCAGCGTGCGGCAGCGCGCGGTGATTTCTTGCAGGCGGTTTTCGACGGGCTTGCGGCGCAACACGCAGCACCGAGCAGCAGATATATCGTGGATCTTTTGGACATCTGTTGGAAAGGGGAGCGAACGTGACTCCACAAGAGGTTCTAGCGCTGTGTCGTGAGAAAGACGTCAAGGCCGTGGATCTGCGGTTCATGGACTTTCCGGGGCTGTGGCAACATTTCACGATTCCGGTCAACAAGCTCGACGGCGATGTCTTCGAGGATGGCCTCGGCTTCGATGGCTCGAGCATTCGTGGTTGGCAGGCGATCAACGAGAGCGACATGCTCATCGTGCCGCAGCCCGACACGGCTTTCCTCGATCCCTTCACCGAGCTCCCCACGCTCGTGATGATCTGCAATATCCAGGACCCCATCACGCGCGAGGACTACACGCGCGATCCGCGCAACGTGGCACGCAAGGCGGTCAACTACCTGAAGAGCACGGGCATCGCCGACACCTGCTACATCGGCCCCGAGGCCGAATTCTTCATCTTCGACGACGTGCGCTTCGACCAGCGCGCGCACGAGGGTTACTACCATCTCGATAGCATCGAGGCCGAATGGAATCGCGGCCGCGAGGAGCACCCCAACCTGGGTTACAAGCTCCGCCACAAGGAAGGTTATTTCCCCGTGCCGCCGGCCGACTCGTTGATGGATATCCGCAACGAGATGATGCAGACGATGATCGACTGCGGGCTCGACGTCGAGGCGCAGCACCACGAGGTCGCCACGGGCGGTCAGTGCGAGATCGATCTCCGCTTCCAGAACCTGGTCCGCATGGCCGACTACATGCTGATGTACAAGTACATCATCAAGAATGTCGCCCTGCGGCACGGCAAGACCGTGACCTTCATGCCCAAGCCCCTCTTCGGCGACAATGGCTCGGGCATGCATACCCACATTTCGTTGTGGAAGGGAGACAAGCCCCTCTTTGCCGGGGGGGGCTACGCCGGGCTGAGCGACACCGCGATGTATGGCATCGGCGGGCTGCTCAAGCACGCGCCGGCGATCCTCGGCTTTACCAACCCCACGACGAACAGCTACAAGCGACTCGTCCCCGGCTTCGAGGCCCCGGTAAACCTGGCCTACTCGCAGCGCAATCGCTCGGCTTCGGTGCGCATTCCGATGTACAGCCCGAGCCCCAAGGCGAAGCGGCTCGAGTTCCGCTGCCCCGATCCAAGTTGCAACCCTTACTTGGCCTTCTCGGCCGTCTTGATGGCGGTGATCGACGGCATCCAGAACAAGATTCATCCGGGCGAACCGCTCGACAAGGACATCTACGATCTGGAGCCGGAAGAACTGGCCAAGGTGCCCAAGACGCCGGGCTCGCTCGACGACGCGCTCACCGCGCTCAAGAACGATCACGAGTTCCTGCTCCGGGGCGACGTCTTCACCGAGGACGTGATCTCGACCTGGATCTGGTACAAGCAGAAGAACGAGGTCGATGCCCTGCGTCTGCGGCCGCATCCTTACGAGTTCTGCCTGTACTATGACATTTAATCGCGTGTGAAACGGTTGCTCGCCACGTCACGCGGACGAGCGACTTCGTCGCTTGACTCTCATCGCCGGACTGGTAGCTTGGCTGCCAGTCCGGCTTTTTTTTGTTTGCGCCGGAGTTGCTGCTCCATCGATAGGCGACCCGCTTCCATGACGCAAATTTCACGCGACACGCTCGCGCAGCTCGCTCGTTTTGATACGCCCACGATCTGCAACATCATCGAGCTGTTCGACGTGCGGCCGCGCAACCGGGGCTATCTGGATGGCCGCATTCGAGCGGGCTTTCCCGAGTTGCCCCCCATGGTGGGCTTTGCCTCGACCGCCGCGTTTCGCAGCGATGCGCCCCCCCGTGGCGGCGATGCGTACGGCAGTCTCGAGCAGCAAGTGGCGGGCTTCGCCGAATTACCCGGCCCGGCCATCGTCGTGTTCGAGGATCTCGACGATCCCCCCGTGGCCGCCACCTTCGGCGAGGTGATGTGCTCGACCTATCAGGCCTTCGGTTCGGTCGGGCTCATCACGTCCGGCGGCGGACGCGATCTCGACCAGGTGCGGGCGCTACGGTATCCCGTGTTCACGGGTTCGACGATTTGTGCCCACGCGTATTGCCATATTCTGCACGTCGGGTTGCCCGTGCGCGTGGGCGGAATGATGGTGAACCAGGGAGATCTTTTGCACGGCGACGCGAACGGGGTGACCGATATTCCGCTTTCGATCGCGGCGGCCATCGCACAGATCGGCGACGAGTTCGTCGCCGCCGAGAAGATCGTGCTCGATTACGTAAAGGGGAGCGGCCCGAAGACACCGCAAGGGCTGGGCGAGGCCCGCAAGGCGTTCAGCGCCGTCGTGGCCGATTTGACCCGCCGCGCAAAGGAGTCGCGCTAGCAAGTTCTGTAGAACAGGTGCCATCGCCACACCCATCCTCTTGCTGCTTCGCAACACCGATCATTTTGCGACTTATGGTCGCCAATCGTCGCCGGGCATTGTCCGCAAAATGATCGGTGCCACCCAGCCGCCGGGATTACTTGTTGGCTGGCTGGCTTTCGACTTCTTGTCGGGCGAGTTGTCGAAATTCGACTGCACTCGAACATCGAGGTTTGACACAGCACTGCCCACGCCCCCCTGCTCCCTACCCATCCCGATAGGGCCGCTGCGACTGATACAGCTTCAATCGCTGTTCCATGCCGGCGCGGGTCGCCTGGTCGACGCGCTGTCCGGCTATCTCGATGACGCGCTGCATCGTGCGTACGGCGTCGTCGAAGCGGCCGGCCTCGGCATAGGCGGCCGCCAGCGTATCGAGCACGCCGGGATCGTCTTGCGTCGAGCGCTGCTGGGCGAGTTCGGCCAGGCGGACCGCTTCTGCCCCGTCGCGCAGCGAGTCGTCGGGGTGGGTCGCCAGCAGCCAGGCGAGATTGTTGGCGATGGCCGCGCTGTGGGGATTCAGTTCGAGTGCCCGGCGATACTCCGCGGCCCCGGCGGCCGGCTGGCCCGTCGCCACGAGGCATTGCCCCAGGAAGAAGTGCGCATCGACGAGCGTGTCGTTTTGCTCGAGGGCGGCGCGGAAGTCCCGCATGGCTTCTTGCAGCTTGCCGAGTTGGGCCAGCGCCAGGGCCCGACCACTGAGGGAGAGGGCATCGCGCGGATCGAGCTCGAGCGCGGCGCGATAGGCCTCGATCGCCTCTTGCGGGCGGTTGGCCGAGGTGAGGCACTTGCCCAGGGCGCGTTGAATATCGAGGCTGCCGGGGTTCAATTCGAGCGAGCGTCGTAGCGCTTGGGCGGCTTCGTCGAACTGGTCTTGCTCGGCCAGGGCCAGGCCCAGGTTGGCGTGGGCGGCTGCCAGGTCGGGCTCGATGGCGATCGCATTGCGGGCATGGTTCGCGGCGGTCGCGGCCTGACCTCGTTTCAGATAGGCGAACGCCAGGTTGCTCATCAGCTTGGCGCTGTCGGGGGCAACCTTGAGCCCCAGCGTATAGCCCTTGATGGCCTCGTCGTAGCGTTCGAGGCGCACGAGCGCCAGTCCATAGTCGTTCAACCAGTTGGCTTGATTCGGCACGATCGCCAGGGCCTGGCGGAAGTAGTTCGCCGCCGTCTCGTCGTCGCCACGTTTCTCGGCGATCCGCCCCAGCGAGTGGAGCGCCGGAGCGAACTTGGGATCGAGCTTGAGGATCGCCTCCAGCTCGGCCTGCGCGGCGTCCCATTTCTCTTGCGCATAGAGGGCATGCGCCAGCTTCAAGCGAGCCGCGATGTCGTCGGAATTGCCGGCCACCGTCTGGCGCAGATCTCCTTCGAGCAACTCGACCTGCGAGGTGCGATCGGCGACGAGCAGTTCGTTCGCATCGGCGTCCTCGGCGGGATTCTCGGCCACGAAGAAGACCCAACCGACCATCATCTCGTCGGTCGATTGCGAGCCGGTGTGTACGTTGGCCGTGGGGTCGGGATTGTTCAAGTTGTAACGTGAATTGTCGTAGTGCGCCACGCACTTGAGCTTGGCGCCCGCGGGAATGCGTTTCGGCTCTTGCAACCAGTAGAACGTCTGCCAGTTGAAGTCGAAGCGCGGCACGCTGAGCAGCGTCTCGCGCTGGCCGTCGGGATAAGTGACCTCGAAGCTGAACGACTTGCCGCGAAAGTGCGCGTGCGGATAAAGCCCGAGAATGAGGGAGTCGACGGCGAAGGTGCTGTGCGTTTCGGCGTGATAGTCTTGCTCGCCGGGGGGGATATTGAGGCTCAGGTGGTCGTGCGTGGCGAGGCGTACTTCGCGCTCGGGAGGGGTGTCGCTGAACGAAAAGGCGACCGAGGGCTGGTTCTGGGTCGCCGTGCCGTTGGGTACGTGATGAACCTCGAACATTAAGGTTGAATCTTTGGGGATGCGCAGGGCCGTGCCCGGGGGATAACGAAAGACGGGATCTCCCGGCGCCCAGGCGGCCAGCATCGGCAGGGGGGTGGCGTCGTCGGGATTGGATCTCGCCCCGGGGGGGACCACCGCCAGCGTCATGTGATGCACGACCGCGGCGTTCGATGGCTTGAGCTGCGCGGCCTCGATCCAGCGATCGCGATCGAAGACCTGCGCGGTCACGTCCGGGCTCAAGCTCAGGTAGTCGTAGGAGAGGACGCCCGAGGCCGGCACCTGAAAGGGTTCGGCGATTTGAATCACCGCCTCGGGAGAGCCGATTTCCCAGGCGGGGACGGAGGCCAACTTGCCGGCTTCGACGTCCGCGTCGCCCGGCACGAGCCCGCCGTCGATCCAGGCGACGAGCTGGTCGATCTCGTTCTGCGAGAGACGGCGATCGTTGGCGAAGTGGCCGTAGCGTTCGTCCGCGTGCCAGGGGGGCATGCGTCGCTCGAGCACCACCTCGCGAATCATCTTCGACCACTGCACGGCATCGTCGTAGGTGGCAAGGGCAAACGGAGCGGACTGCCCCGCGCGATGGCACGCGGCACACCTGGCGGCGAGGATCGGCGCGACGTCGGCGTAGGTCGACGGAGTGGCCACGGGCGTGTCGCGGCGGCGATCGAGCAGACAGCCGTCGGCATGGGTCGTGGCCTGGGCGATCGCCTGGCCCGCGAGAAGCTCGTCGAGGGCGAGTTGCAGATCCTCGCGATCGGCCTTTTCGCGCCGATAGTTGACGCCGAACTGATCGCTCACGCGGCCGCGGTACTGGAGCCCCCCTTGAGCGTCGAACAGGCAGACCGTGGGTGTACGTGTGACCTCCAGGCTATCGGCCAGCCGCTGTCCGAAGTCCTTCACGACCGTGAAAGGGATGTCGCGCTCGAGGGCATGGGCGGCCGATTCCGTGAGGGGCTCGTTCTCGTGGGCATAGACGGCCACGAAGTGGATGCCACGAGCGCGATATTGCTGTTCGATCTCGAGCAGCCGGGGGACGTAGAGATTGGCCAAGGGGCACTCGACGCCCAAGAAGGCGAACACGGTGCCGTTCGGTCCGGCCAGCGATTCGAGACTGCGTTGATTGCCTTGCAAGTCGCGCACCGAGGTCATGTCGGCGCGGTGCGAGGCGAGCTCGGCGGCGGCCGGTGGCACGGCGATGGGTTGGGCCGCTGTCTGTTCGGCCGGCTGGTTGGATTGGAACCAGGCGAGCAACACTCCCACGCCGGTCAGGCCGAGACCGACGACGAGCAGGGCGAAGAGGATTCGAGATCGACCGGCTTTCAAGGCAAGGCTCCCTAGCGAAATGGGCGGCTTTCGATCCACCTTACTGCCCCGTAAGGACGCCAGCAACCTGCGACGTCAGGGGAGTACGGCGAAGTAGACCATGCGCCGCGGCCCGTTTGCTGGCCGGAAAAAATGGGCGGGGAAATTCGCTCGATCCCCGGCATTCAACTATATTTGGGGAGACCTTTTTCCGCCTGCCGAATTCTCGGTCTGGAGTCGCGCACGCATGTCTCAATTGCTACCGATCGTCGAGGCCGAACGCCGCGAGGCGGTCCGCCCGATGCGGGTCTGCTTTGTTCGGCCGGCGGTGATCTCGGCGGCCAGCGCCTGGGCGGCCCCGTTCGCGCCGCCGCTGGGCATGGCGTACGTCGCCGCCGTGGTGCGCGAGCATGGCCACAAGGTCAGCGTGATCGACGCCGCGGCCGAGGGGCTCGACCACGCCCTGCTGACCGATGGCTATCGTTACCAGGGACTGCCGATCGACGAGATCGTGCGACGGATCGATCCACGGGTCGAGGTGATTGCGCTCTCCTGCATGTTCTCGATCGAATGGCCCTGGTCGCGGCAATTGATCAACGCCCTGCGCGAGGCGTTTCCCACGGTGCCGATCGTGGCGGGGGGAGAGCACCTGACGGCACTGCCCGAGTTCAATCTGCGCGACTGTCGGGCACTCAGCTTTTGCGTGCTGGGCGAAGGGGAAGAGACGATGGCCGAGCTCGTCGACGTGCTCTCGGCCGAAGGCGATCCGGCGCAAGTCACGGGGCTGGCGTTTCTCGATGCCAACGACGAGTACGTGGCGACCCCCGCGCGAAAGCGCATTCGAGCGGTCGACGACGTGCCCCGCCCGGCGTGGGATCTGTTTCCGGTCGAGGCCTATCTCGACAATCGCAATGGCCACGGGGTGTATCGCGGCCGGAGCATGCCCGTGCTGGCGACGCGGGGTTGCCCCTACAAGTGTACGTTCTGCTCGAATCCGGTGATGTACGGCAATCTGTGGATGGCGCGCACGCCATCGCACGTGCTCGACGAGATCGAAGACCACATTCGCCAGTACAACGTCGAGAATATCGACTTCTACGACCTGACGTTCGTGCTGCGGCGCAGTTGGATCCTGGAATTCTGCGCCGAGATCGAGAAGCGGGGGTTGAAATTCACCTGGCAGTTGCCCTCGGGCACGCGCAGCGAAGTGATCGATGCCGAGGTGAGCGCCGCGTTATACCGCACGGGTTGCCGCAATCTGACCTACGCGCCCGAGAGTGGCTCGCTCCGCACGCTCAAGCGGATCAAGAAGCAGATCGATCCCGACCGCATGGTCGCTTCGATCCGGCAGAGTGTCCGCGAGGGCATCCAGGTGAAATGTACGGCGATCATCGGCTTTCCGGACGAGACGCGGACCGATGTCTGGCAGACGATTCGATTCGTGTGGCGTCTGGCCCGGGCGGGCGTTTACGACATGCCGATCTTTTTCTTCTCGCCCTATCCCGGCAGCGCGCTGTTTCAAGAGCTGCGCGACGAGGGGGTGATCCGCGAGCTGGACGATCGTTATTTCCGCTCGCTGATGGCGTTTTTGAATCCCTTTGCTACGTCGGGGTACTGCAAGGCGATCTCGGCGCGAGAGCTGCAATTCTGGCGCAACTTCGGGCTGCTGTCGTTCTACAGCATTTCGTACGCGATGCGCCCCTGGCGGTTCTTGCGGTTGATTCGCAACGTGGCGCGCAATCGCTACGAGACCGCCACCGAGCAGCGTGTGGCCGTGCTCTTCCGCCGGCAGAAGGCCCGGCGTGCCGCCGCGGCGCCGCTGGCCGTCACGCCTTCGATGAGCAACTCTACCTGAGGGCGCTCAGGGGGGCTCGGTAGTGGGCGGGGGCGTGCCCAACAGTTGGCGCAGGGCGGCGATCTGCGCTTGGGCGTGTGTATTCTCGGGTTGGCGCTTCAGCACGATTTCATAAGCATCGAGCGCCGCCTGGTAGCGTTCGAGCCGGACGAGCACCTCGGCGCGCACGGCGTGTGCCTCGGTATTTTGCGAATCGGCGAGCAACGATTGCTCGCAGTGCTCCAAGGCCTCTTGGAAGCGGCCAAAATTGTAGAGCGCGCCGGCCAGGCGCAGATGGCCGACGGTTAAGGCGCGCTGCGTGCCGTCGATCTCGAGCTGGCCGCGAATGGCGATCGTCGGCGCCAGCTCGATCAGCTCGTGTGCTTCTTCCATCACCTTGTAGAAATCGCGTTGGGCAAAGTAGTAATCGAGCAGCCAGAGTCGCCGCTTCAAGTCGTCCTCGTCATCGGCCAGGACTTGATCGACCAGTAGCGGGGCCCCCTCGTCGGGTCGATCATTATCGATCAGAAACCAGCCGAGGTTGGTGCGCACATTGCCGCGGCCCGTGATGCCAATCTGGTCGGGATTCAGGGCATAGGCTTCGCGATACATGCGTTCGGCCGCGGGAGGGTTGTCCTCGCTGACGTAAAGTCGCGCGAGCAGAATGCGGGCTTGCGCGCTGCCGGGATAGACGTCGAGCATGTGCTCGGCCAGCGTGCGGGTGTTGTACCAATAGCCCGTCTGCATGAAGGTGAGCAGACCCAGCAGGCAGATGAGCAGGGCCGCCTCGCGAGAGAAGCCCCGCAGCCGCGTATGCGCGAGCAGCCAGGCGAGCACCAGCCCGGCGGCAAACACACCCAGGTAAATGTAATGATCGGCCACGATCGTGATGCTCTCGACGGCGCGCGAAATAAGCCCTGCTGTGGGGAGTGCGACCGCCGCGAAGATAAAGCAGGCACTCACCCAGGCGCGCCGGCCGGGCAGCCAGGCCGCGAGCGCCAGGAGCGAAACCGGCAAGATCCAGGCCACGTACAACCACCCACTCTGCAAGACGTGCTGGATCGGCAGGCCATAATCGAGCGTGAGACCGAGCGGCAGAAACAGCTTCAGCAGATAGAACGCGATCGCGTACAGGGCCACGAGAGGCCGCTGCCACCAGGCGGGCATCATGCCGGAGTGCGCCGCGACGAATTCCGACTGGGAGCCCCCCATGGCGACCCCCAGGACGATCACCGGCAGGCACCACCAGCCGAACAACAGCAGCGTCCGTGAGAGGGTTCGCCGGTAGAAGATCACCTCGAGCGTCATCACGATGAGCGGTACCGAGGCCGCGGCCGCCTTTGACAGCAAGGCCAGCAGAAAGCAGATCGACGCCAAGGCGTACATCGCGCGGCGCCCAGCGAGGGAGAGTGCTCTCGAGCCGGGGGGATCGACGTCTTGCCCCCACAGCTCGACGAGCGCCCCGCCGTCGTCGGCATGGCGAAACCGCAGGTAGAAGTAGATCGCCGCGAACGAAAACGTGCCGGCCAAGGGGCTGCGCAATTCCGAGATCCAGGCCACGGACTGGACTTGAACCGGGTGCCAGGCGAAGAGAAGCGCCCCCAGAAAAGCGGCCCGATCGTTGCCGACCAACTGCCGGAGCGCGGCAAAGACCAGCATCACGCAGGTGGCATGCAGCGCGATGTTCGTGGCATGAAAGACACGTGGGTCGAGCAGTGGATCGTCGGCGTAGAAGATCAGGTCGTCGTGCTTTTGCGTGCCCGGTTCGAGCGTGCGTATCGCCAGCCAGGAGTCGGCCGCCCAGACCATGTACGACAGCGGGCAATACTGGAAATAGAACATGGTCCAGGTCTTCTTGAGGCCGGACCACGAGGGAGGGTTGATGTGTTTGTTGGTCGTGATGTTGGCCTGATCGTCGACGGCAACGAACTGCGCGTGAAAGGTGCGCGCGTAGACGAGCGCCGTCAGCACGGCCAGCAACAAGGCCGCCAGCCAAGGCCGGCGAAAGCGCGCGCTGGCCGTACCGGCAAGCGGCTCGGTCGAGCTGGTTGATGCGACCAGGGTCTTCATAGGCTACATGCGGGGAACATGGCGGGTGCGGCTCGTCAGCGCCACGAAACTTGCTGTCGAAGGGGGCCAACCCGAGGGAAAGATCGAGCGTCGAAGGCTGGCAAGCTCCATTGTGAATGGCCGGGACCGCTTTGCAAAGAAGCGGGCTGTTCCCAGCAGGCGTCCTACCGATCGGTCCGATCGCCAGGGTCGTGCGAGTTGTGGCGCTCGGCAACCAGCGGCCGACGCCGCTCGGTGGCGACGGCCTCTTCGCGCACGCCGAGCGTTTCGCGAATCGTCCAGAAGGGTCGTCCCTTGACGTTCTCGTAAATGCGGCCCAGGTACTCGCCGGAGATGCCCAGGCAGATCAACTGCACGGCCCCCAGGAAGAGAATCGAGATCACGATCGTGGCCGAACCGGGAATGGCGTGCAGGCCGAAGTATTCGGACGCTTGAGCGGGGAACATGCCCACCAGCAAGGCGAAGATCGACCCCAACAGCGCCAGGAAGGCGACGACGGCGCCACAGAGCGTGGCCAATCGCAAGGGGAGCACCGACGAGCTGAGAAAACCGTCGAGCGCCAGGCCAAACAAGCGGAAGAGCGTGTACTTGGGCTTGCCCGCGGCGCGATGATGCCGGTCGTAGGTGATCAATTGCTGGCGAAAGCCGACCCAGGAACGCAGTCCGCGGATGAACGGTCTGCGCTCGGGCATGCGGCAGATGATGTCGACGATCTTGCGATCCATGACGCAGAAATCGCCCCCGTCGAGCGGCGTCTCGTCGGGGGACAACAAGGCCAGCAGGCGATAGAACAGGAAGTAGGCCGAGCGCAGCGGGAGGCCTTCTTTCCGCTTGCGGCGCACGCCGACGACGACGTCGTAGCCGCTGGCCCAGCTTTCGAATAATTGCGGGAGCACCTCGGGCGGATCCTGCAGGTCGGCATCGAGCATGACGACGAGGTCTCCCGTCGTGGCCTGCAGGCCGGCGCGGAGCGCGATCTGCTGGCCGAAGTTTCGCGCAAAGCGGATCAGCTTCCAGCGGGGATCGCGCGCGTGCTGGGCGACGAGCAATTCCCAAGTGCGATCGCGGGAGCCATCGTCGACCACCAGCACCTCGTAGTCGAGGTTCCAGCGATCGGCCTCGCGCGAGAGCCGCTCGAAGAGCAACGGCAGCACGGCTTCTTCATGGAAGCAGGGAATGACGATCGAGACCCGCGTCTCGGGAGACAAGCGACGCTCGGACGTGGGACCGACGGCCGGCGTTTCCGCAGAGCGAGCGGGGTCGTTCTCCGAATGCATCAACATTGGCGCCTCGCGGGGCGCAAGGCGCGGCGCCTTGAGTGCTGCGCGCCAGTGGTCTGCCTGGGCGATGTCGATGTCATGAAAGCTGGCCGCCGTACCGACGTGAACAACCTCTCGACAAGCAATAGTTGTTCGGCCAGCAACCGTGCGGCCCGCTGGCAGCCTTCGGCATTGAAGTGAAAGTCGTCTTCGAAGAAGAACTCGTGGCCGGTCATCTCGGCCGCCAGATCGATGCACTTCGTGCCCGTCTCCTGGCTCACGGCGCGCAGCACGTCGTTGTAGCGATCGATCAAGGGGCGCAGATTGTCGGCCGTCAAGAAGGTCCACTCCTTGCCCACGGGATTCACCTGCGCCAGCGTAAGATGCTTGCGGGCCGCTTGCGAGATGTCCTTATCCCACAAGACCGGCTGCGTCACGAAGACGACCTGCACGCCGTGACTTTTGCCCCACGCGGCGATCTTCTCGACGCGCTGGCGGAAGGCCTCGACCGCGGCCACGAAGTCTGGCTTCGTCGCTGGCGGAGGGGGGAAGGTCGAGTCGCGCCGGCGTGCCCAAAAGTAGTCATCGCGGGCACGTTCCGCTTCGCTCGACTCCGCCGAATCTTCGGTCGACGGCGACTCCTCGAAGAGGGCCACCGTGGGGCTGCGGTACCAGTCAGGCGGTTGCGGCGACTCGATGGGCCGTTCGGTCAAGGTGTGCCATAGATCGTCCATGCCCACCATCAACAGCACGGTATCGACCGAGGCGGCCAACACGGACTTCTCGAGAAAGGCGAGATCGTCGGCAGTCGTACAGTCGCTCTTGCCGACATTGCCGACCCAGTAGTCCCCCGATTCGCTCCCATTCAGTTGCCGCTCGAGCAATTGCGGCCAAGTTTGTTCGTTCTCGAGATAGAGACATTCTGTCGAGCTGCCGCCGAGAGTCAGGATTCTTCGCGAGCTATCGCGAGGCGGCATTTCAGCGGCGCGCACCCCCAAGGAGTTGTAGCTCGCGTGGCCGGTCTTGTTCCCGTTGAAGAAGGCCGCGTCACCAAAGTTCATCCGCACGTCGCGATTCGGTTCGCGAAGATGGAAGGCACTCGCTTCCCACGCTGACGAGGTCGAACGTTCGTAAGCAGCCACGGCAATCACGGCCAGGACGAGCATGATCAGAAGCGTGATTCCATAGCGTGGCCCCGCGCGCCGCAGGGGGGGTATCAAGACGAGCGCCGCCGCCAGCAGCACAATCAGCCAGGCGCCACTGACGACCAGGGAATAGAGCCTGCTCGACTCGGGCCGCCAGCCGCTGGCCAAGGCCTGCTCCGTGTCGTAAAGCACTCCGAGGGGCCAAACCGCCAGACACACGACAAAGATCAACCAGGCGATCATTCCCAGGCGTGCCCCGACCTTCGCCCCAGGACGTGTCGCGGCCGAGGGCAGCGGCGTTGACTGCACAGCCGGTGGTATTTCGGCCGCGGCCGGTTCTTGAGAGGCGGCAACCTCGCTCGCGGTCCGTTTCTGGCGGCGACGTTGCCATTCGCGTGCCGATAGTGCGCCGCCCGCGATTGCCAGTCCTCCCAAGGTGAACCACGGCCAGCGCATTCTGCTAAGGGGCAAGGCCGGTCCGTCTGGCTGGGCGGTTTTCTTGGTCTTGGGGGCAGGGGGAGGCTTCGTGACGAACATGTCGGGCGTGACGGGAATCGTCACGGCAACGTACCCGTCCATCATCTCGTCCCAAATCTGATGGCCGAACTCGACGGTTACCGTGGGATCGGGATTCGTCGCGTTGTCGCTCGAATTGTCGTAGGTCGCCAGGCACTTGATCGTGGTGCCCGAGGGAATGGGCTTCAAGTCTTTTAATAGATAGGCGTGCTGCCAGTTGAAATCGAACTGTGGCACCTCGAGCAGCGTTTCTTCCGTGCCGTCGGGATAGGCGGCGCTGTAACGGAACATCTTGCCGCGGAGGTGCATGTGCGGCACGAAACCCAATAGTTCGATATCGCCCAGCAATTGCATGCTCGCCTCGACGGGATAATCCGTCGCGCCGGGCGGAATGCGGAACGCCTGGTTCTTCACCAGCAACATCACGAACCGCCGCTTGACCTCGGCGGGATCGGCGAACTTCAGCCCCAGGGCAATGCGATCGGTTTGCGGCGTACCGCAAGGGGTGTAATGGACCTGAAAGACGAACTTCGATCCCGCGGGCACGCAATGCGCGATGTCGCTCGACAACTTCTGCACCGTGGCGCCCGGCTGAAAGCCCGCAAAGAGATGCCGGAACGAATCGGTCCAGGTATCGGTGGGGGACTGCACGTACACGGAAATGTGGTGTACCACGGCCGGCGCACTGGGACGGAGTTGCGCCGCGTGTACCCATTTATTCTCGCGAAACCCGGGATCGATGACGAAGTAGCGATAGTCGACCACCCCGGTAGCCGGTATCTCTTGAGGATCGTCGGTGTTGTAGAGCACCAGATCGGGTTCGCCGATCGCCCACGCGGAATCGAATTCTCGAGGTGGGGGCAGGTCGGCCGGATCACCCTCAGGCGCCCCGTCGTCGACCCATTGCGAGATGAGTCGCTTCTCCTCCTCGCTCAGCCGGGCGTCGTTGGCAAACTCGCCATGCTCGGGGCTGGCATGCCAGGGGGGCATGCGTCCCTGCTCGACGACCTCTTGGATCATGCCGGCCCAGCCGACGACCTCGTCGTAATCGATCAGCGAGAACGGCCCGATTTCATTCGGCCGGTGGCACTCCTGGCAGCGCTCTTGCATGATGCGGACGATCTGCTTCGACCACGTCACGGGGGCATCGGCCTTGGCCTCGCGGCGGCGCCCGATCAGGCAGCCAGGGGCGTCGGTGCTGGGCACGGAGATCGGTTGGCCGGCCAGCAGTTCGTTGAGCGCGGTTGCCAGATCGCGGCGATTCACCTCGGGCCGCTGGTAGCCCACGCCATATTGATCGTCGAACCGGCCGTGATAGCGGATGACCTGGTCGGCATCGAGCAGAAAAAACTCGGGCGTGCGCTGGGCGCCGAATCGATCCGCGATTTTCTGCCCGGGGTCTTTGAGGAGGGGAAAGCCGAACTGGTTCGCTCGGGAAAACTGCATCAACTCGCTGAGCGAGTCTTGTTCGTTCGAGTCGATGGCGACGACCTTCACGCCGCGTTCGGCGTAGCTGCGTTCGAGATCGGCCAGGCGCGTGGCGTAAGCCTTCGCCAGGGGGCACTCGATGCCCAGAAAGGCGACCACCGTGGCCTTGGCATCGCGCACGTAGTCGCTGTAGCGGACGGGGCGCCGTTCGGCATCTTCCAACTCGAAGCTTTCGATCTTGCGTCCGAGAAATTCGTCGGCCGCCACGGCACCCGACGGGCACGAACAGGCGCACACAGCAAAAAGCAGTGATGCCAGCACCGATTTCAGGCGTGCGTCAGGCACTCGAAGCATGGCGGAATTGTGTGTGGTACGAGCGCCGAGGCGCCGGCCAGATTTGTCCCTTGCGCGTACGCAGCCCCCGCCGCCAAAGAAGGTGATTTCCCTCACAGCCTTCCATCGTAACCGGCGTCTGGCAGGGGGTCAAAAAGCTGGTCGAACGGGAACTGGCTCGTTTTTGACGGATCGCAAAAACACAACTACCATGCACTTGATCTGCTCTCATCTTTGGAACGCTATGACTGCTCGGCGACTTCCGATCTTTCTGGTTGTGACGACGGCACTGATGATGCCTGCCGTCAGCGTGAACGTCCGATTGCAGGCGGCCGAACCAAAGCCGGATGCGTCGAGCGGGGCGACCCACGAGTTGGAATTGCGCGACACGCATGGCCAGCCTCGCTCGCTGGCCGAGTTGGCATCATCGCGCCTGGTCGTGCTGGCCTTCGTCGGCGTTGAATGCCCGCTGGTGAAGCTCTATCTGCCCCGACTGGCCGAGTTGCACGACAAGTACGCCTCGCAGGGGGTGGCCTTCTGGGGGATCGATTCGAACCGGCAAGACACGCTGGAAGAAATCGCGAGGCTCGCCGCCGAGCATGCGACGCCATTTCCGGTATTGAAGGACCCCGGCAATGTGCTCGCCGACCGTTTGCAGGTGACGCGTACGCCTGAGGTAGTCGTCCTCGACGCCGAGGGCAACGTGCGCTATCGCGGGCGCATCGACGATCGGTACGAAGTGACCACACGCCGGACCGCGGCACAGCGGCACGACTTGGCGCAGGCACTCGAGCAACTCCTGCGGAACGAGCCGGTTTCCGTGGCAGAGACCACGCCCGTCGGCTGCATCATCGGGCGAGAAATCGCCCCGGCCGCCGACGCGGACGTCACCTGGTCGAAGCAAATCGCTCCGATCATCCAGGAACATTGCCAGGAATGTCACCGACCGGGGCAATTATCGCCCCTGTCGCTGTTGACGTACGAAGACGTTCTCGGCTGGGGACCAACGATCGCCGAAGTCGTCGAGGAGCGCCGAATGCCCCCCTGGCATGCCGATCCGCGCGTGGGGCATTTCTCGAACGAGAATCGCTTGAACGAGGAGGAGGTTGCCCTCATCAAGCGCTGGGTCAGCCAAGGCACGCCCGAGGGGGACCCGAGCGAGGCGCCACCGCCGCGTGAATTCGCACCGGTCGGCTGGCGCGAGATTATCCCCGACGTGGTGTTGTACATGCGTCCGGAGCCGTTCGAGGTACCGGCCGAGGGGTTGCTCGAATATCAGCTCTTTACCGTCGATCCCGGCTTCAAGGAAGGCAAATGGATCCGCGGCGTCGAGTGTTATCCCGGTAATCCCGGCGTCGTCCATCACATGGATGTCTTTCTCTTATGGCCTGGCGAAGAAAAGCCGGACGAGCTACGTGACTTGTTCGCAGGCTTTGCTCCGGGAGCGCATCCCTGGATCTGGCCCGACGGCACGGCCAAGTATGTGCCGCCCGGCTCGAAATTTGTCTTTCAGATGCACTACACGCCCAACGGGACGAAGCAACTCGACCGCAGCTACATGGGGCTCGAGTTCACCGACGAGGACAAGGTCGAGCGACCGGTGTTGAACGGAACGGCGATCAATCTCGAATTCGAGGTACCGGCCGGGGCACGCGATCACCTCGTCGAGGCCAACTACCGCGTGACCGAAGATGCCGAGCTACTGACGTTGACTCCGCACATGCATCTGCGCGGCAAGAAGTTCACGTTCGAGGCTCGCTTTCCGGACGGGCGCGTGCAACCGCTGCTCGACGTGCCCAACTACGATTTCAACTGGCAAACGACCTATCGCTTGAGCGAACCGCTCGACCTGCCCGCCGGCACCGACGTGCATTGCGTGGCGCACTACGACAATTCGGCCGAGAATCCGAACAACCCCAATCCCAACGTGCCGGTGCGTTTCGGCTATCAGACGCACGACGAGATGATGATTGGCTACTTTGAAATGGCGGCCAAAAATCGCGCGACGCGGCGCGGCGCCCCGTTCCACCCAGCTACCGGGCCTATCGCCGTAGCGGCGGCGACCGAGGCAGGCAGTTCGTGGCTCCTCTGGCTGATCGGCGCCGGCGTGGGGGCGGGCGTGCTGTGGTCGATCTACAGCACCGTCTCCGTGGTCAAGCAGCAAGCAGCGGCGCCGGCGCCGAAGGAACAACACCGCGCGCGACCGGGCAAGCGATCTCGCTGACGCGCCGGTCAGGCAGCGGACCTGCCCACCCAACAGGGCTCGCCCCCGGAAGGTGAGTCGAGGTTCCTTCCGCGACGAGCGTGCGGCTCACATAGCGCTACCGATCGTGGCCGCCTGTCCGGCCGGCACGCGAGTCGGCGCATTCACGTTCTTGCCCAAGAGACGACGCAACGACTGGCCGAAACGCTGCTCGGTGTAGGTCGTGTAGCGGTTCTGATAGGCCGAACGGAAGAAGCTGATAAAGCGCCACGGTCGCAGGCTGAATTGCACGAGGTAGAACAGCAGGATGATCGCAAAGCGCCAGACGACGAGTTCGCGCGACGTGGCGCCCTTGCAGTAGTGCTTCGAGCTGAACGGGTTGGTATAGACCGTCAGCGACTTGAAGAAGCTGTCATCGACGGCCGGGATGCTGCCGTCGGCACGGAGTTCGTCGAACAGTTCGCCCCCCGGGTGCGCGGTGTAGATAAACACCGGTTGATCGTGGGCGCCGGCAATCGCCAGCCGCACGGAGTACTTCAGCGTGTCCCAGAAGTGGCGCCAGTTCTCGTGTGGGAAGCCAATGATCAACATGCACTTGATGTTGATGCCGAATCGTCGGCTTGCGCGGACCGACTCGAGCAGGTTTTCCAGATTGACTTGCTTCTTGATGATCTTCAGCGTATCGAGCGAGCCACTCTCGGGAGCGTAATTCATCACGGGGCAGCCCGTGCGAGAGAGAGCGCTCGCCACCTCGTCGTCGATCACCTCGCTCCGCGTGCCGGTTGGCAATTGCCAGTGGAATTTGAGCCCGCGCTCCTCGATTCCCCGGCAGAACTCCAGGACCCAGCTCTTCTTCAACACGAACGTCAGATCGTAGAAGAGAAAGGTCGTGGCACGATAGACGCGCATGTACTCTTCGATCTCGTCGAGCACGTCCGACGGCTTCCGCGTCATGTACAGCACGCCATACATGGAGGGGTTCGTGCAGAACGTACACTTGTAGGGGCAACCGCGCGTGGCGAGCATCGGCATGGTACGTTCGCCCGAGTAAACGCCGTGGATGTTCGGGTTCTCGAGATAGCGCTCCATCGGAAACAGGTGCCAGGCCGGTCGCGGGATCGAATCGATCTGCCGTATGCGTGGGCGCCGGCACGTGGCGACATATTCACCATCGCGCAGGAAGCCGAGCCCCTTGATCGCGCTCCAGTCCTCCCCCTGCTTGATCGCGTTGGTCAATTCGACGATCGTCTCCTCCCCTTCGCCGATCACGCAGATGTCGATGGCCGGGCAATCGTGCAGGCAGAATTCAGCCAGGGCCGAGATGTGCTCGCCGCCGGCCACGATGATCGCCTGCGGAAAACGCTCGCGCACCGCCATGATGGCGTCGCGATGCCAGGGCCACTCCTGCGAGAACATGCAGGAAAAACCAATCACATGCGTGTCGCTAGGGATATGCTCGACCAATTCCGCCGTGGTGATGCCGTGCAGGCGAAACTCGCCGTCGGGCGTGATCTGCGACAACCCTTCGACCACGGCGTCGACGATCGATACCTTGGTGCCTTGCTCTTCGAGACACGCGGCCAGATAGGCCAACCCAATCGGCGGAACCGCTTGCCGCGAGAACGCCAGGTAATGACTGACCGTGGGAAGCCTGACGAAGGTTACGTGCGGGTCGCCGATGGGCACGGATTTCGTCGACGGCGCAAGGTCTTGCAACACGGTCAGAGGATTCATGGTGCCTCACCTGGATGCGGAACGACTTGCACCACTACTGCCACGAAGACCAATGCGGTGAACGGAACCCGAGGAACCTGCGGCCCGCACAACTTCCCTGCATGCGGTCACAAGCGCGTGCGCCGTTGGGCAAACGAACACGCCTCGAGCCAGAAGAAGATGGCCCCCATCCCAAGTGATGCACAGGGCGTTGGCCACAAATCGCATTGGACTTCCCCCCGTTGGATCTCACGCACTAGACAGCGTTTATATCCAACGGGACTCATCCTATCGCGTGGGTTTCAGAATTCCAGAAAAATATTTTGGATTTAAATTCCCCCGTGGCAGGGAAATCAGGGTGATCGCATACCTATCGGGGGGGTGATGGCCGGGAACTAAACCGCGCTCATTTGGCCTGCCGGGTTCCCTTCCGATTCGGCTTGCAGGTGCGCGGCCAGTTCCTTCGGCGTGGGAAAACGCCGCAACAGCTCAAACCCGACACTTTGGCCGAAACGGGCCTCCAGCTCACGGTTGAAGCGCAGCATCAGGACGGAATCGAACCCCAAATCGGCGAAACTGGCGGTACTTTGTAGTCGCTCGAGGGGGGTCTCGAGTAGGCGCGAGAGAACGCCCAGCAGGTAGGTTTCGACATCATTCGTGCCCCCCGTCGCATCTGAGTGCGATGGTTCGCCAACGCTGGACGAAACCACGGGTGTTTGATGCGTTCGTCCAGGCGGCCAGGCTGGCCCGAACTCAGCGATCGCCAACTGAGGGGTATCGAGCAGCATTGCCCGCTCCAATTGCCGCAAGGCAGCCGCGCTGGCCATGGGCATTAAAACACCCTCTACGCGCGCGCGCTCGACGAGATGGGCCCCCATGCCGGCTTCGCCCCACAGCCCCCAGTCGATGGCCAAAGTGGGACGTCCTTGCGATTGGCGCCAATGGGCGTATGCCGCCAGATAACGATTCGCCGCCACGTATTCGCACTGGCCCGGGCTGCCGGTCCAGGTAGCGACCGAGCCGAACAGCACCATGAAGTCGAGCCCTTCGCCGCGCGTCACATGATCGAGTACCCAGGCGCCGAGCAGCTTGGGACGCAACACGTCGTCGAGATGCTGGCGTTTCTTCCGCGCGAGCAATCCGTCGTGCAGTGTCCCCGCGGCGTGGAAGACCCCGTTGAGCTCGCCATATTCGCGTCGCACGTCGCGTAGCAGGCCGTTCATCGCCGGCAGGTCGGCCACATCGACCGCGGCGTAGGTCACCTTGGCCCCGACGGCGCGCAGTTCTTCCATCGCCCGCAGACGGAGGGAAGTCGCATTGTCGGCATCGTGAGTGGCGAGCCAATTCGCCCAGTCGGCCTCGGCGGGCAAGGCGCTGCGTCCGGTGATAATCAACCGCGCGGCGTACTTGCCGGCCAGCCAGCGGCAAAGCTCGCGTCCCAGTCCGCCCAGCCCACCCGTCACCAGGTAGACGCCCCCATGTCGAATCGCAAGCTGCCGGCGTCCCGTCGCCAATTGATCGAGCGGTTCCAGGCGTGGCACCAACCAACGTTCGTCACGCAGCACGAGCTCGGGCTCGGTGGGCATGCGCAGCAGCTCTTCGATCAGCAGGTGGACTTGCCCTTCGGCATTGGCTGGTGGTAGATCGATCGCCTGCGTGGCGATGGCGGGGTCTTCGAGCGCGAGCGACGTCAGTAGCCCTGCCGCGGCCGCCTGCTCGGGCACGATGGCCTGCCCGTCAGACTCAAACGGAGATGCGCCACGCGTGACCGCGCGAATCGACAAGCGGCCGGCAATCTCCTGCTTCGACCAGGCGCGCACCAGGTAGTAGAGGCTGCGCGTGCCGAGACCCATCTGCTCGTCCAACTCATTGAGGGACCCCGCCGCCTGTTTGCCCGCCCCACTGCACCAGAGATGAACTACGTGGAGCCTGGTGGCAACGATTCGTTCGAGCACCTGGCTGTAGTCGGCGGCATGATCGGCATCGATCTCGAACAACCGATCCGAGATCGTGGCAAACTCTCGGCCGCGGCGCACTTCGACCACCTGCTCGGCGCGTTCGCGCAAGGCTTCGAGCACGCGTTCGCTGAGCGCGCCGCCATCGCTGAAGACGAGCCAGGTCGCGGTTTCCGCCGGTAGGGCCTCGAGGGGGGGCGTCCACGGCTTCCACGTCGGGGCATAAATCGCGGCTGCTTGACCTGCGGGGGGCGCCGGACGTTGCTCGGGCGAGCGAGGCGCCGGCCGCGAGCCATCGGGCACGCCTCGCGACACGGCGTCCGGCAGATCGCTCGCGACAGAGACCGGAGGCAAATCGACCCAGCACCGCTGGCGTTCGAAAGGATAGGTGGGCAACAGCACTCGGCGATGCTCGAGCCCTACATAGATGGCCGCGGTATCGACACGGACGCCCTGTACATAGAGCCATCCCAGCACGGCGAGCAGGTTGTCCCAGGCCGCGTGCGACAAGTTGGGCTGCCGCTCGTCCGGCTCCAACGGGCGCTCGGCGGGAGGAAGCATCTCGGCAATACCTTCGGGCACGCCCCCCAGGCACCAACTGGCCAACAGCTTGCGTGCGTGCGCGGGCAACTGTTCGAGCTTGCGTAGAATCGTGCGTTCTTCGTCGCGCGGCAATCCATCGGGGCCACCGACGAAGATGCCTGAACTGTCGAGCCCCGCGGCCGTGCCGCTCAACTTGGTCAGTTGCAAGCGGTCGAGCAGTTGCTCGGCATCGTGCGCGACAATCGCCACGCGGTGATCGAAATGATTGCGGCCGCACGCTGCCGTGAAGCAGACGTCGGCGAGTTCCCAAGGGGCTCCGGTCGAAAGCCGCGCGTGATACGCGGCCACCAAACGGCCCAGTGCCCCCTGGCTGCGCGCCGAGATCATCAACAGTTGCGGCTGCCGCAGGCGCTCTCCCTCTGGTCGAGCGGCGTGCGCCGGTGCTTGCTGCACGATGACATGTGCATTGGTGCCGCCGAGACCGAAGGAACTGACGGCGGCCAAGCGCGGCGTTTCGCTCCGCCAGGGGCGCAGGCGGTCGTTGATGTAGAAGGGGCTGTTCTCGAATGCGATCTGGCGGTTCGGGCTGGTGACGTGCAGCGTCGGGGGAATCTCGCCCTGCGAGACGGCCAGGATCGTCTTCACCAAGCCCGCGATCCCCGCTGCCCCCTCCAGATGCCCGAAGTTCGACTTCACCGAGCCGAGGGCGCAGTAGCTGCGTTTCGCAGTCCAGTGGCGCAACGCCGTGGTCGCGCCGTCGACTTCGATCGGATCGCCCAGGGCCGTGCCCGTGCCGTGGGCCTCCCAGTAGCCCAACTCGCCCGGATCAACGGCACAGGCTCGCCATGAATCGCACAATACCTCTTCTTGTGCTCGGGGGCTGGGAGCCGAGATGCTGGCCTTGTTGCGGCCGTCGTTGTTCGTGGCCGCTGCCTTGATGACGGCCAGAATCTGATCGCCGTCGCGCAGCGCGTCACTCAGACGCTTGAGGAGCACGATCGCGCCCCCTTCGCCGCGGACGAATCCGTCGCCATGGTCATCGAAGGCCTTGCAGATGAAGTCCTCGGCCAGCATGCCGTATTCCGAGACGACGGCGCTGGCCTCGGGATTCAGCAGAGCATTTATCCCCCCCGCGAGCGCCACGTCGATGGTCCCCGACAGCAAGCTCTGGCACGCCATGCCGACGGCTACGAGCGACGAGCTACAGGCGGTGTTGATCGTCAGGCTCGGGCCACGCAGATCGAGGTTGTACGAAATGCGGTTTGCAATCAGTGGCACGGCCGAGCCGGTCAGAGCATGGGCGCCTGGATCGCGCATCGCGGCGCAAAGCAGCGCAGCGTAATCGTAGCTCACCAGTCCCAGATAGACGCCGCAACGGCGAATGCGTTCATCTCCGGCGCGATAGCCCGCTCGTTCGAAAGCCTCCCACGCCAACTCGAGCATGAGCCGCTGCTGCGGATCCATCGTGCGGGCTTCGGGGGGAGAAATGTGGAAGAAGTAGGGGTCGAAGTCCGTGAGATTGTCGAGAAACGCTCCCACGTATCGAATTCGCTCCGAACCTCTTCCTCCTTCGGGCAACCCCCACCAAGCCCAGCGCTCGCGTGGACATTCGCCTTTTTGATGGACTCCGCCGCGCAAGTTGCGCCAGAACTCCTCGGGGGAATTCGCACCCGGGAAGCGGCACGACAACGACACGACGGCGATATCGCTGGCCGAGACGTCGTCGATCGCACGAGCGATGCCGCTCTTGGCCCCGTTCACCTGGGGGGGGGCCGGTTCGTTCACAACTGGCACCATCGTCACAGGAATCAACTCGTCGGGTCGAGTGACTTCCACGGGGACGGCCATCGATTCGGCAGGGGGGGCAATCGAGGTAGCCGCCTGCGGCGATGACGCCTCGACCACCGACGGAGTGCTCTCTTCGGTATCGGCACGCAGGCTCGCCGTAATACGAGGTCCGTACTCGTCGTGCCGGGCGAGGAAGTCGGTCAACTCGCGAATCGACGGATAGCGGAAGAGCAATGTCGCCCCCAGATCCAGACCGAACTGTTTCGCCAGCTCATTGCGAATCTGCAGCGCACCGATCGAGTCGAATCCCAGGTCCATGAAGTTGGCGTCGGGGCCAAGCTCTTCGACCGGCAAGCGCAACATGCGACCGAACAACTCGGTGAGATACTGCGCGATCAAACCAGCGGCATCCTCGACAGAGAATTCCGCCGTTACGGTCGGCCTGGTCGCGGGGGTCCGTGCAGACGTCGTGGCAGGGGGCACACTCGGTTGTGCATCTGGCGAGGTGACGACCGATTGATCGGCGCGGGCCAGGATCAAGTGATCGTTCGCGCGTTCGACACCGAACGACTCGGCACGCACGGCCTCGACCCGCTCGAAGCCATGCCGAGCGAGCAGATCCTGCCAGGCCTCGATCGAGAGCAAGGGATGCTCCTGGCGCAGGTGAGTGTCTTCGAAGCGCCACCAGCCTTCGGTGAGCCCGAACGTCAGATCGACCCACCAGGCGGCATGCGTCGACTCGAGCAGGACGAGCATCCCCCCCGGCCGCAAGAGCCGGCGAACGTGGGCCACCGTCTCGTCGAGCCGCCTGGTCGCGTGCAAGACATTCGCCGCGATGGCGATGTCGAACTGTGCTTCCGGCACGCGCTGCGAGACGGGAGGACGCTCGATATCGAGCACCCCATAACGCAGGAAGGTGAAGCCGTGGAACTGCGCCTCGGCCTGATTGAGGAAACCGGCCGAGAGATCGGTGAACAGATAGTCGACCCGATCGCGCGGCAACAACGGCAGGATGCGCGACGTGGTTCCACCGGTGCCGGCGCCGATCTCGATGATCGACGACGTCTGTCCTGCTCCCTTCTCGCGTACCTTGGCCAACACCAGTTCGGCGGCCACGCGATTGTAGAAGGCCGTGAGGGCCGACTCGCGATAGATCGCGTGCGCATTGTCCATCGAGCCCTTGGGAAAGAGCACCTCGATCGGATCTTTGCGCCCGGCCAGCACCTCGGGCAGTGCTTCGATGCCGCGACGCAGCATGTCGAAGATGGCCTGAGCATGGGGGAAGCGGCGGATCGCCTCTTGCCACAGGGTCTCGGACACGGTGGGCGAAAAGGCCAATAAAGAAACCCAATCGTCGCCGTCGCGTGCCAGACGCTTCGATGCCTCGAGCATGCGCAGCATGCGCTGCAAGAGACGATGATAGCGCGGCGCGAGCGAGAGCCGGCCGATGATCTCGCTTTCGGAATGCCGCGCCAGGGGGTGGGGGAAGAGCCCCACGGAGGCAAAGGCCGCGGCGGCGCCCAGGCCTGGCAGCAGATCGAGCATCGTGTCGATGCCCACCAGCCCCTCCAGGTCGGCGATCATTTCGTCCGCCAGCACCTGCACGCGCGGCGCGAGCGATGCGGGCACGAGCGACGCCGCGTTCTTCGCCAGGTCGTCGGCGGATGACGAAGGCGATTCTTGACCGGAGTCGTCAGCCTCGTCTTCGATCGAATCGCGCAGCATGAGCGCCGCGTCGAAGCGCGAACGATCGGGGAGCAGCAAAATCGAACAAGCGCCGGGGCTGGCCAGACTGCGCTCCAACCGCTCGAGCGCCTGTTGCTCGGACATGGGCAACAGTCCAAGCTGTCGCACGACCGGCCCCACGCGGAAGCGGGCCAACAAACCGACAGAGCCCCACTCCGAGAGCAGAACCGAGCGGGCGCCCGGCATACCCTGCCGCACCAGGTATTCGGCAAAGACGTTCTGGAAACGGCAGGCGGCGGCATAGTCGCTTTCGGCTGCCCCCAGGGGGCCAGAGAGCGTCGCAATGGAGGAGAAGAACACGATCGACTGACAACCGGCACGCCGGGCATGCTCGGCCATCAGCCAGCTTCCGGCGACCTTCGGGACGCAGACCGCGTGGAGCGACTCGCGGGTCTTCGTCCGCAAGGCGAGACGTTCATAATCGACGATGCCCGCCAGGTGCAGCACGCCATCGAGCCGGCCATGTCGTTCTTGCACGTGGCGGAAGACTTGCTCGACGTGCGCCGGATCGGCGCTATCGCCCGCGATGTATTCCACGCTGGCCGCGCCCAACGCGCGCAACTGTAGCAGGAAGCGGACGCGCTCGCTCACGGCCTCGGGCAGTGCCGCCAGGGTTGACTGATTCTGCCACACCGTGGCCGGGGGCAGTTCTTGCCGCCCGGTGAGGATGAGATGAGCGTCAAAATCCTGCGCTAGCCGTGTGGCCAGACAACGTCCGATGCCCCCCAATCCGCCCGTGAGGAGATAGACGCCGCCACGCTGCCAGACGATCGACGAGGGAACCGGGCTGTCGTCGCGTTCGATCGCGCGGCCCAGGCGTGCGCCGGCACGATAGGCCACTTCGGCCTGATCGCCGTTATCGGTTAGTTCCAACCAGATCTGTTCGGCCGCTTGTTCGACGTCAAGCGCCGGATCGAGATCGACCGATCGGCGCCATAACCCGCGCTGCTCGCGCGGCAAGACGAGCGCGAGACCAAGCAGGGCAGCGGATTGGAACGAAGGCAAACGCGCGCCGTCGAGCGGCTGTGCGCCCGAGGTGGCCACCAGCAGGGAAACTCCCGCCGGGCGGCGGAACAACTCCGGTCGGCGCGCGAGCGCCTGGGCCAGATGCATCAAGCCCTCGGCCGGAGACATGACCGCGTGCTCGACATCGAGCTGACTCGCCTGCAAGGCCGCGGCTTCACCATAGTGCGCGAGATGCAACACGCCGGCGATGGCGCCGAACTCGGCGATCGCCGCGTCAATCAGTTGCCGCAAGTCATCGGGCTGCGTGGGATCGACCGAATATCGTCGCTCGGAGAGCCGGGAGAAGCCTGGTCCCAGCGTCACGGCGATGGCCGAGTGCCCTTGTTGCGCCAGGCGCGCGCGCACTCGTTCGGCGAGCCCTTGCTGGTCGTCGAAGACGATCCAGACCCCCTCGGGCAGCTCGCGCTGGAGAGTTGCCGCCGGCAGCGGTTGCCAGGCAAGCCGATACAGCGCGGCGTCGTCCGTGCGTTTGGCGGGCGGAGTGGGAGGTGCCGATGGCGCCTTCGTCGCCGGACGGTCTGGTGACACGGGGGACGGTACGGCTGCCACGGTCGCTGCTTGCGCCGGTTCGTCGAGCCAATACGAGCGATGCTCGAACGGATAGGTCGGCAAGGCCATCCGTCGATGCGGCCCAGCGAAGATCGCTTCCCAAGCGAGCGACACGCCATGCACGTAGAGTTGCGCCGTGCAGGCCGCGAGCGAGGCGCGCTCATCCATGCCCCGGGCAAGGCTCGCATAGGCTGCGGACTGCGGTGCGACCTGCCGGGCGAGATTCGTGAGCGTTGTTCCGGGGCCAAGCTCGACCAGCGTATCGATGCCGGCGGCGGCCAGCGCACGTACGTCGTCGGCAAAGCGGACGGTCGAACGCGCGTGTTGTCGCCAGTAGGCGGCCTGGGGCGCTTCGCCCACCGCGAAGCGCCCGCCCGTGAGATTCGAGATCAAGTCGATCTGCGGTGCGCCGTGCGGGATCGATTCGGCAAAGCGCTGGAACTCGTCGAGCATGGGCTCGAGCAGTGGCGAGTGGAACGCATGCGACACTTCGAGCCGATGCGTGGTGACGCCTCGGCGTTCCAGTTCGGCCAGCACCTGGTCGAGCGCCGCCGCATCCCCCGAGAGGACGGTGTTCTGATCGCTATTTACTGCGGCAATCGCGAGTCGATCTCGGTACGCCTCCACGAGATCGAGCACGTTCGCTTCAGGGGTAAAGCAGGCCGCCATTGCGCCGCCGCGGGGCAGGCGCTGCATGAGCTGGCCCCGTCGCGCGACGAGGCGGAGTGCATCTTCGAAGGAGAAAACACCCGCGACGCACGCGGCGACATATTCGCCCAAACTGTGCCCGGCGACAGCCTCGCAGAAGAGGCCCCACGAATTCCACAGTTCCCAGAGGGCATACTCGAGCACAAAGAGCGCCGGTTGTACGTCGGCCGTTTCGCGCAAGGGCGTGCTCGACGTCGAGAGATACCCGAGGATGTCGAGCAGCGGGCGCGACAATTCGCGATCGAGCAATTTCGCCGCGCGGTCGATCGCCGCGCGAAAAACCGGCTGCGTGGCGTAGAGATCGCGTCCCATGCCGAGATATTGGGCCCCCTGCCCGCTGAAGAGCAGCGCCACGCGCGGCGCGCGGCGTGCGCGAACCTGGCCCGTGAAAAGTGACTCGGTGCGTCGTTCGGCCAGGTGCGAGGCGAGCTTTGACTGCAACTCGTCGATCGATCTTCCGACCACGGCCAGTCGCTCGGCAAGGTGTGCCCGACCCGTGGCAACCGTGGCGCAAAGGTCGTCGAGCGGCCAATCGGGGTGCGTGGCCAGGACCTCGGCGTACTTGCCGGTCAATTGCCGCAGCGCCGCTGGCGTGCGGGCCGAGAGCGTGAGGACGCGCGGCTCGTTGCCCGGCTGCGTTAGCGGCGCGGGGCGAGCGGGCGGCTCTTCGATGATGACGTGACAGTTCGTACCACTGAAGCCGAACGAGCTGACACCGGCGCGGCGGGGACTGTTTGCCGAGTCCCAGTCCTGCAACCGATCGGACACCGCGAGGGGAGAATCCTCGAACGTGATGAAGCGATTCGGCATCTGAAAATGGACACTCGGCGGAATCTGCTTCTGGTCGAGACAGAGGAGCGTTTTGATGACGCTCGCCAGGCCGGCCGTGGCCTCGCAGTGGCCGATGTTGCTCTTGACCGAGCCGATGCGGCAGAACTGGCGCTGCGCGGTGAACTTGCCGAAGGCCTGCCGCAAGGCGTCGACCTCGATTGGATCGCCGAGCGCCGTGCCGGTGCCGTGCGCTTCGATATAGCCGATCGTCTCGGGCGAGATTCCAGCATCGGACCAGGCCTCGAGCACGCAATCGCGCTGGGCCTGCGGATTAGGGGCGGTGATGCCGTTCGAGCGACCGTCGTTGTTGATGGCCGTGCCGCGAATGACACCGTAGATCTGGTCGCCGTCACGGAGTGCGGCTTCGAGGGGGCGCAGCAGCAAGACGGCGACCCCCTCGGAGGGGACGAAGCCATCGGCTCGATCGCTGAACGCACGGCAACGCCCCGAACCAGCGAGCGCGCCCATGCGGCGGAACATGGCAAAATTGCGCAGGCGCAGATTCAGGTGCGCGCCCCCGGCGAGTGCGAAGTCGCACTCGCCGTGTCGAATGCTCTGCACCGCCAGATGCAGCGCCACCAGCGACGACGAGCAGGCCGTGTCGACCGGCAGGGCAGGCCCCTTGAGATCGAGGAAGTACGCCAGCCGACTCGCTAGAATCGACGCCGAGCCGCCGGTTGCCGCGAACTCGTTGGGTAACGCCGTCAGAGGCGACTGGTAGTCGGCCGAACTGACTCCCACAAAGATTCCCGTGCGGGTCTGGCTCAGCTTGCCGCCGCCGTAGCCGGCGTGTTCGAGCGCCTCGTAACCGATCTCGAGGAACATGCGCTGGCGTGGATCCATCTGTTCGGCTTCCGCCGGCGAGAGCCGGAAGAAGAGGGGATCGAACTGATCGACCCCCTGGAGGAATCCTCCTTCCGCACCGGCCACGGCCGCCGGATCGATGGCGGCCAGTCGAACCCGCTCGGCAGGCACCGGCCCGACGACATCGCGACCCGTGGCCAACAACTGCCAGAATTCTTCGGCGTTCGAGGCCTCGGGGAAGCGGAAGGCGTAGCCGATGATGGCCACGTCGTGTCGCGATGACGATGACGCGGTAGCAGTCGCGGACGCTGGCGTCTCGGCCAACACGGGCTGTTTCACCGTTGCCGCGACAGTGGGAGACTGCGGGAGCGCGGCCAGGGCAACCGTATCGCGGGGCGCCGCGACGGGGTTCGGAGTCATCGACAGCGCGGCGGCTGGTGGCTCGACTGGCGCGGGAGCCGAGGTCGAGATTTCTGGTTCCGCGCCGAGCAGCGAGGCCGCCACCTTGGGGTCGAGTCCCGCGGCGAGATGCGCCGCCAGGGCCTCGACCGTGGGAAACTCGAACATGGCAGGTGGTGACAAGAACTGCACTTGGAGGCGGTTTTTGAGCAGTGCAATCGCCTGCAAGGCCATGAGCGAATCGAGCCCCTGTTCCTGCAGCGAGCGGTCGGTATCGACGCGGTCGACGTCCAACTCCAGCACCTTGCCGAACACCTCGCAGACGATCGTTTCGACGCGTCGCACGAGTCGGTTGGCCGAGGCCGCCGTGGCGGGCGGTGCGGCGGCGGTTAGCGTCTCGGTGGGCTGTTTTGCCCCGGTCGGAGAGAACGTGGGGAGTGCTTCAGTGGGACGCGCGTCCACGGTTGCCGCGGGTTCGGTGTTGGCTCCCCGTCGCGCGAGTATGATGTGTTCGATCTCCGCCAGCTCGGGCCGACGAGGGAAGGAGATCGTATCCTCGAAGCCGAGATGCGCGAGTTCCTCGATCCACTGCTCGACCGAGAGCAACGGCGATGTCGTACGCAACGGTGGATCGGCAAAGCGCCACCAGCCTTCGGTGAGGCCGAAGGTGAGTAGCGCCGTGCGATTAGTGACTGGCGTCTCGGTCAGGATCAGCATTCCGCCCGGCGCGAGCAAGGTGCGGATATGGCGCAGTGCCTGGACGACGTCGCGCGTCGCATGCACGACATTCGCCGCCACGACGACGTCGTAGCCGCCCGCGGCCAGGCCCTGCTCCGTGGGAGGCTTTTCCAGATCGCAAACCAGGTAGTCGATCGTGGGATGAGCCGCCAGGTGACGTCTGGTCCAGGCGATCAGCGCGGGTGAAATGTCGGTCAACCAATACCGGCTCCGGCTTGGATCGAGCGCCGGCAAGAGATACGACGCCGTGCAACCGGTGCCGCCGCCGACCTCGACGATGCGCAACGGCTCGGCACGTTCCAGTTGAGCCACGGCCTGCACGGCCAACTCGCCAAGCGCGGCACGGGCAACCATCGCGCTGTGTCGCGTGGGCAGCGATTCGTAGTACAGGCGGGCCAGTTCGTCGAATCCACCACCACGGACTAGAAACTCGAGCGGGTCTCGCGCGCCGGTCAGAATCTCGGCCAGATGTTCACCGCAGTTGACCAGCATCGGCAGCATGTCGAGTTGATACGCCTCGACGCGCACATATTGCTTCACATCGAGCGAAGGAACGTTGTGAGCAAAACCTCGCGTAGCCCGATAAACCTGGTCGGTGCGCACCAGCCAGCCGTCGGCCACCAAGATGTCGAGCAACTCGGAGAGGAGTCGCTCGTAGCGTGCAATCACGCGGAGGCGCCGCCGCAGGTCGTCGAGGCGCCAGCTTTCACCAGGCTCGAGGAAGACACCGAGCCGGCGGAAGGCATCAACGATGTAGGCCGCGCACAATCCGTCCAACGGCTCGACGAGCTCGCGCACGACGGAGAGCCATTTTTCGCGGAACTCGACAGCTTGCCGCTCAGCGGATTGCTCGGCGGCGATCGCGACCCGTTGCCAATCGAATCCGCTGGCATGTGCCAGCCGGCGGTGGACGCCGACCTGCGGCTTATCGAGTCCGAGTACGACCCCAAAGGCCCGCCGGCCATCTTCGTGTGACAACGAGCCGACTCCGAGAGTCGCCGACCATTGGCGATAACGCGGCGCGACGGTGGCGGAATCTCCCCACAAGCCCCAGTTGATCGAAACGGTCGAGAGCCGCAGGTGGCCGCGACGCCAGTGCGCGAAGGCATCGAGGCAGGCGTTCGTCGCGGCATAGGTGGCGTGCCCCGGCATGGCATTGAAGGCCGAAACCGACGAACAGAGCACGAAGAACTCGAGAGGCAAATCTCGCGTGGCGGCGTGCAACGCCCAGGCGCCGATGAGCTTGGGCGTGAGCAGATCGTGAAACTCGCGGCGTGGCTTGTTCCACACCAGGCTATCGCGGAGGATGCCCGCGGCATGTACGATGCCGTCGAGCCGGCCATGCTGAGCAATGATCTCTTGCACCAATTCCCGCATCGCCTGCGGATCGGCCACGTCGGCCGCCACCGGCTGGACAAGTGCTCCAGTCGCGGCGAGTCGCCGTAGCCGTTCGAGTCGGCGCGTCGTCTCGGCGTCGGCCGCCGAGGCGAGATACCGTTGCCAGCCCTCCGCGTCGCTCGACGCGAACGCCAAGGCATCCGCCGACAGAGCGGTTCGATTCAACAAAATCAGCTTGGCGCGTCCCGTCGTCTCGCGGGCAAGATATTCCGCCAGGGCCGCGCCGACATCGCCCAATCCGCCCGTTACCAGGTAGACGCCATCGTGGGGAAGCGTCGCGTGTCGCAAGGGCTGCGACTGCTGCGCGACCGGTCGGGTCGCGCGGCTCCAGCGTTGGCCGTTGCGTACGGCGATCGATCGTTCAGCCCGTTCGGTGTTCAGTTCATCCCAGACGATCTCGGCGGTCGCGGCGGTGGCATTCTGAGCGTCGCGAGTGGCAATATCGACCGCACGGCAGTCGAGCAGGCTCGACTCCAACCGCAACGCATGCAGAAAGGTGGCAATTCCGGCGCGCTCGGGCACGAGCGCAGCAAGATCATCCGCCAACGGCAGCGCGTCCCACGTCACGGCCAACAGTTCGACGAGCGACGGTTGCAGCCGTTGATGACGAGCTAGCGTTTGCGCGAGTTGAAAGAGGCTTTCCAAGCCCAGGGTGATTTCGGGCTCGCGCTTGGTCCAGGAGTTTTCGTCGCCAGGCGCCGGCCGGCAGGTCCACAGGTGGACGATCCCCATCAACTCGCCACTCTCGGCGCGGATCGTCTCGAACAATCGTTCGTATTCATTATCGCCCCGTGGATCGAGTTCGGCCTTGTCATCGTACAATCCCGCGAAGGGCTTGCCGGCGCGTACACAGATCGCACGTGAACCCGCCGCGCGGAGTTGCTCCGCCACTCGATCGCCAATGCCCAACTCATCGATGAAGATCAACCAGGTTCCTTGACGTGCCGATCGATTCACGCCGGGCAGGGCGGCGACCCAAACGGACTCGAGCAAGAGCGACGCAGTGTCGGGCGACGCGATAGCACCCGTCATGTCGCGCGTTCGCGGCGCCGCTACGGGCTCAGGCCGTGCCGACAGGGCATCCGTCGCGGTGTTCGATGTCTCGACCGCGGTCTCTGCCAGGCGTTCGCTCGATGGCGGAAGCGGCGTGGACGACAAGGCCGGTGGCGTCGGCGCGGGAACCGGCTCGTCCAAGCTCTGCCGGTCCGGGAACTCGAGATCGAGAAAGGGTTGGTCGCTCGTTCGTCCGAGCCAGTAGTGCTTTCCCTGGAACGGGTACGTCGGCAGGACGATGCGCCGGCGCCCTGTGCCCTCGTCGAATTGCCCCCAATCGAGTGTCGCCCCGGCGGCAAATAGTGTGGCGATGACATGATCGAGCGCTGCCGCGGTGGAGTGCGGCGTGCTCGTGGCATGCGTCGCCGTGCCGTCCGCCGATCGCTCGTCGAACAGCGTCGTGGCGATGGTTCCGGTGAACGCCGCTTGCAGCCGCCCGTGGGCCACCGGATCGAGACGCTGCAGGTCCGCTGCCGCGTGTGTTCGCGCCCACTGCGCCGCGTCGTCGCGCGAGGTGGTGTCCGCCCGATACCAGCGTGGTCCGGCCGAGGTGGCGTTCAAACCGCGTTCGGTGATTTCACGGAGCGCGCGCACTAACTCGTCGCGCGTGGCAAAGCGGATCGCCAGGCGCTCGCGCATCGGCACGCGCGAGGAATTCGCCGTATAACATAGGTCGTCGAGGTCGACCGTCGGCTGCTCGGCCAGAAATGTTACGTAACGCGCCACGAGTTGTTCGAGCGCCGTCGTGCTGCGAGCCGAGAGAAGTAATAAATGCGATCCGGATGCCGTTCGCGCGGTCGGCCTCGGCACGGCCGGCCCTTCTTCCAGCACCATGTGGACGTTCGTCCCCCCCATGCCGAACGAGCTGACCGCGGCACGTCGCGGGACCTGCGATGGCCAGGGACGCAAACGATCGTTCACATAAAAAGGACTGCGTTCGAAGTCAATGTGCGGATTCGGCGATTCGAAGTGCAGCGTCGGCGGCAGTTGCTTGTGGTGCAGGCACAAGATCGCCTTCATCAGACCGATCACGCCGGCGGCCGACTCGAGGTGGCCGAAGTTCGTCTTCACCGAGCCGATGGCACAATAGGCCCGTCGCGACGTGTAACGCGCGTACGCCTCGGTCATGCCGTCGAATTCGATCGGATCGCCCAGTTCGGTGCCGGTGCCGTGCGTTTCGAAGTAGCCCACCGACTCGGGGTTCACGCCCGTGCGCTCGTAGGCCGTCAGCAGACAGTCGCGTTGCGCCAGGGGGCTGGGAGCCTGAGGGCCGGCCTTGAGTCGACCATCGTTATTGACGGCCGAACCGCGAATCACGCCCAGGATCCGATCGCCATCTTCCAGCGCGCGCGAGAGGCGCTTGAGCAGGATGACGCCGGTTCCCTCGCCGCGGACAAAACCGTCAGCCCGCGCGTCGAACGCCTTGCAATGACCATCCTTCGAGAGCATTTTGAAGTGGCTCAGCACGACCCAGCCCGGCCAACTCACGCTCAGGCTCGCTCCGCCCGCCACGGCCAGGTCGGCGTCGCCCGAGCGAATGCCCTGGCACGCGAGATGGATCGACAAGAGCGACGAGCTGCACGCCGAGTCGATGACCAGGCTCGGTCCGCGCAACTGCATGGCATAGGACAGCCGCGTGGCGATCGTGGCGGGCGTGGCCCCCACGTACTTGTGCGCTTCGCGACTGATGCCGAGCTTGCTGAGAATGCCACCGTACTCGATCGAGTTGACGGCGATGTAGACGCCCGTGGCCAGCCCGGCGAGTTGCTTCGGCTGATAGCCGGCCCGTTCGAACAGTTCCCAAGTGGTCTCGAGCAGCGTGCGCTGCTGCGGATCCATCCAGCGGGCCTCGCGCGGCGATACTCCAAAGACGTCTGCGTCGAACAAGTCGAAATTCTTCAGCAGCGCTCCCCATTTCGAGACGCTCGTGTCGGCTCGCTCGCCGGTGGGATCAAAGAATCGGCCAGAATCCCACCGCGCGCGCGGCACCTCCTCGACGGCGTCTTTGCCCCCTGCAACGATTTGCCAGAAGGCCTCCGGCGTCTCCGCATCGGGGAAACGGCAGGCCATCGCAATTACCGCGATGCCATCCTCGGCCAACGATGGTTCGATGCGTTCAGTCTTCGTCAACGGTGTTACTCCACGGCTTGCGCCTTCGTCGCTCGCGAGCAGCAAGCGGCGTTCGGCGGGCAATAACCTGGGGGGTGCAGTCACGTCGCGCGTTTCGTCGCGCGGCGGTAGGGGTTGTTTGGATTCTGGCGTTTCATGCGCGAAGCTGGCAATCCAGTAGCGTTCGCGCTCGAAGGGATAGGTCGGCAGCGACACGAGGCGTCCGGACGCGGACGCCGCGAAGGCGGAGACGATCGCCTCGCCCCGTACAAAGGCTTCTGCCAGCGAAACGAGCGAATCGCCCGACGCGGCATCGCGAGACGTTGCCCCCTGTGCCTTGGCACGGCCGTGCCACCAGCGCTGCCGCTCGGAGGACAGCGCCGGGGAAGCAGCGAATTCGCGCAGACGGGCGATGGCCTCGTCGCGCGTCGACACGATCATTGCCAGTCGCTCGGCAAACGCTCGACGGCCCACGGCCAGCGTATAGGCCACGTCGGCGAGGGTAGCGTCCTCGTGGGCGGCGAGATCATCGGCCAGATTCAACGCCATGCGGCGCAAAGCCGAGCTCGAGCGTGCGGACAACACGAGCAACTGTTCGCCGCCGTTTGCCGCTCGATCGGCGGCTGGCTGCGCGCTCGGGGGGCACTCGGCGATGACCGCATGAGCATTCGTTCCGCCAATGCCGAACGCGCTGACGCCGGCCATGCGCGGCCGCGAACCGCGGGGCCATGCCTGTGCGGAGACGACGGGATAGAAGGGCGTGGCCGCAAAGTCGATGGCCGGATTGGCTGCGTGGTAGTGCAGCGTGGGGGGGAGCTGCTCGGCCCGCATCGCCAGCAGCACCTTGATGAGCCCCGCCATACCGGCAGCCGCCTCGAGGTGCCCGATGTTCGATTTGACCGAACCGATGGCGCAGAACTGCCGCTCCGCGGTATCCGCCGCGAAGACCTCGGCGAGCGCGGCCACTTCGATCGGATCGCCCAGCGCCGTGCCGGTACCGTGCGCCTCGACGTAGCTCAGTTCGCCGGCCCGCACGCGCGCGTCGTCGAGGGCGGCACGAATGACGCGCTGCTGCGCCGCACGATTCGGCACGGTGAGCCCCGAGGATTGCCCACCATGATTGACCGCCGTGCCGAGCAACACGCCATGAATCGGATCGCCCTCGGCCAAGGCGCGATCGAGCCGCTTGAGCAGCACCGCGCCGACCCCCTCGCCCAGGATGTAGCCATCGGCCTGACGGTCGAAGGTGCGGCAGCGGCCACTGGGCGAAAGCGCGCCCAACTGCTCGAGCATGCGATGGTGCGTCTCGGCCAGTCCCGCGTGCGCGCCGCCGACCAGGGCCAGATCGCACTCTCCCTGCCGCAGGCTCTGTACGGCCAGATGCAGGGCGACCAGCGACGAGGAGCAGGCGGTATCGATCGACAGGCAAGGCCCGCGCAAATCGAAGAAGTAGGAGATGCGATTGGCGATCATCGTGGTGGCGTTGCCGGTGCCGGCGTGCCCCTGGCTGGCCGAACCTTCCTGGTGCAGCCGTTCGAGGTACTGACCCGGCTCGGTGCCGATGAACACGCCGACCGAAAGTGGCTCGATCCGCGGCCCGACATAGCCGGCCGACTCGAAGGCCTCCCAGGCCACTTCGAGCATGATTCGTTGCTGCGGATCCATGAGCCGCGCTTCGCGCGGGGCGATGTGGAAGAAGGCCGCATCGAACAGGTCGACACGATCGAGGAAGGCGCCCTGCGGCAACATGGCATCGAGCGGACCACACGGCGTGGCCGGCACGTCGCGCGCGGCGAGCCAATCTTGTTTTGGAATGGGACCAACCGCGTCGCGCCCCTCGGCCAGGTTGTTCCAGAACTCGGCCAGCGTCTCGGCCCGGGGAAATCGTCCGGCCAGGCCCACAATGGCGACCGCATGGCGCGGGTCGAACGGATGCGGTGCGTCCGCTGATGACGCTGGCGATGCTGCCACGCTCGGGCGCGTGTCGTGCCGAACGGCGTGTTGGGGCGGCGCGGCGCCGGCGATCGTGGGGGGGGCCGCGCTCGTACGGTCGCGACCAATCCCCGTCACGCGATGTTCGTCGATCAGGCCGGCTACGAGCTTTTCGACCGTCGAGTAGTCGAACAGCAGTCGCGTCGGCAACGGGCGACCGGTGCGCTGCCCCAGATCGAGCGCCAGCTCGACCGCCAGCAGCGAGGTGACGCCCAACTCGACGAAGGGACGGTTCACGTCGATCTGGGACGCTGACACTTCGAGCATCTCGGCCAGCAGCTCGACGCAAAGCGAGCGAAGCTCCGCCGGCAGGTCAGATGCCGTCACATCCGCCGAAGCCTGTTCGCGCGCAGCGGGGGATTCGATCTCGGGCTCCGCCACCGGCATGGATGTCGGCACGATCTCACGCGTTGTGCCGGCCGGTAGATCCATCCAATACCTGCGACGCTCGAAGGGGTAGGTCGGCAGCGGCACGCGCCGGCTCAGCGGACGGTCGAAGAGCGCCTCATAACGCACGGCGATGCCGGCACAGAACATTTCCGCGGCGGCGGCTAGCAGTGCGACACCCTCACGTTCGGCAAGCGTTTGGCCCTCGGCAGGCGGAGAGCTCTTGGCGAGCCGTGCTTCGATCCAGCCCGCGCACGACTCTTCGTACACGCGGCCATGACAGGCCGCCGCCAGGCGCGCGAGCGCAGCGGGAGAAAGTCGCTCCAGCACCGGTTGCAGTCGATGCTGCCAATGCTCGACCAAGGAGCGTTCGTCGCGCGGTTCGCCCGCGTAGACGAGCATGCTCTGCATTGCATGGCGAGAATCCCACTGCGCGAGTGCCCAGAGCTTGGCACAGAGCTCGTCGCGATGCCGAGCCACGATCGCCAGGCGATGGGGCATCTGCGTGCGACCCCGGCCGAGCGTATCGCACAGCTCGGCCAATTCGGCCACAGGGGGATCGGCCGCAGAGGGGCTGCTGAGATAGTCGCGTAGCTGCAACGTTTGCTCGGCCAGCGCGGTGGCTGTCGCGGCAGAAAGCAGGAACAGGCAGGGTTCGTCGGTCGGCCTGCCGCGCGAGACGAGCTCGGGCGCTTCTTCCAACACCACGTGAACGTTGGCGCCACCGGCTCCAAAGGAGCTGACTCCCGCGCGGCGCGGCGTCTCGGCCAACCAGGGGCGCAGGCGATCGTTCACGTAGAACGGCAGGCGTGTAAAGTCGATGTGCGCGTTGGGTGCGGCGATGCGCAGGCTGGGTGGAAGCTCGCGGTGGTGGAGCGCGAGCACCAGCTTCAGAAGGCCGGCAATTCCCGCCGCCGCTTCGAGATGCCCCAGATTCGTCTTCACCGAGCCGAGAGCGATCGAGGCCGTCGCGGCGCCGGCTGCCTGGAAGGCCTCGGCCAGCGCGGCGAGCTCGATCGGATCGCCGAGTTCGGTGCCGGTGCCGTGCGCTTCGAGGCACGAGACCGCCGCGGGCGAAAGGCCGGCAGCGCGGTAAGCGGCGATCAACAAATCGCGCTGCGCCGCCACGCTCGGTGCCGTGAAACCACCCTTGGTATGGCCGTCGTGATTCGTGGCACTGCCGCGGATCACGCCCCAGATGGTGTCGCCATCGGCGATCGCCCGCTCGAGAGGCTTGAGCAGCACGGCGGCGGCCCCTTCGCCACGCACGTAGCCATCGGCGTCGGCGCTGAAGGTGCGACACGCGCCCCCCGGCGCGAGCATGCCGGCCGCAGCCAAGGCCACGGTGCTGTCGGCATTCAGGATCAGATTCACCCCGCCGGCCAGCGCAAGCTCCGACTCGCCCGAGCGGAGACTCTGGCAGGCGAGATGCACGGCCAGCAACGAGGCCGAACAGGCCGTGTCGACCGTGATGCTGGGACCGTGGAAGTCGAACAGGTAGGAAACGCGGTTGGCGATCATCGCCAACGTATTGCCCGTGGCGACGTGCGCCTCGCGCTGGGCGCCGGCGCGGTCGAGGTGGCGCAGGTAGTCGACCGATGTGGCGCCGGCAAAGACTCCGGTTCGCGATCGGGCCAACTCCTCGGGAGAGTATCCCGCCTGCTCGATGGTCTCCCAGGCGATCTCGAGGAAGAGTCGCTGCTGGGGATCGAGGTGCCGCGTTTCGCGCCCCGAGAAGCCGAAGAAGGGAGCATCGAACTCGGCCACGCGATCGAGGAACCCGCCTCGCACGAGGCATGCATCGATCTCGGACGTGGTCGACAAGCCCAGATCGGCGCGCCGCTCGTCGGCGAGCGAGCCCACGCCCTCGCGACCGTTCCGCAAGAGCTCCCAAAACTCGCCGGGATGCTTGGCGCCCGGCAGGCGACACCCGAGACCAATGATGGCGATGGGAAAATCGCCAGAGGGCTCGGCGCCGCGATGTGTAGTCGCGTCCGGCTGCGGGATGGGGTGCCCAGACTCGCTCGTCTCGTTGGTGAGTTCAATCGTACTTGTGTGGACGCTCTGCGGTGCAGGGGCGGTTTGGACGGCGAGATGCTGTGCCAGCCGTTCGACCGTCGAATGCACGAGCAGCAAGGTCGGATCGATGGCCAGGCCCAATCGATCGCTCAACGTCTGCGCAAGTTGAGTCGCGCCGCGCGACGTGAGCCCCAGATCGAGGAAGTTGCGTACGGGATCGATCTCGCGCGTCGGGCGTTGCATGACGTGCGCGAGCTCGTCGGCGATCTGCTGACGGAGCCCGCGCACGGTGCTGAGGTCGACGGCCGACACTGGCGGCATAGCGTGCTCGACCGTCTTGATCGCGGCGTGCGTCGGCGGCAAGGTTCGCGGCGGAGCGCTGGGCGAGCGGCTCGGAAGCCAGTAGCTGCGTTCCTGGAAGGGATACGTCGGCAAGGGGACGCGCCGCCGGCGACCGGGTGATCCGCAGCGGTTCCAATCGACATTGACACCGGCCGACCAGAGCTGGCCCAGTTTGGTGCGCAACTGGACGCCCGGCGGCAACGGCACCGCCAGGTCGGGCGCGATCGTCAACAAAATGTGATCTTCGTCGAGCACGGACGCCTCGGCCGACGCTTCGGCCAATTCCCGGTTGGCCACCGTCAGCCAGTGCTCGGGGCGTGTGGCGGAGAGTCGGTCGAGCCACGTGCGCGTCGTGTGCGAAAAGAAGGGGATCGCCGGTGGACGAAGTTGCGATGTGCTGGGCTGCTCTCGCCGCACGAGCAATTGCAGCGCCGTCTCGAGTGACATCACTCCTGCCAGGCAGGCGGCGGCCAGCTCTCCCACGCCATCGGCCACGAGCGCCGCGGGCTCCAAGCCCCAGGCTTGCCAGAACCGCGCCAGGGCATACTGCGTGACGAACGCACGGCAATGGGGCTCGGCATCGGCCAGCGACTGCCAGTCGCCCGGCCTCACCTCAAGACATTCGTCGACCGCCGCGCGGAAGGCGGGCTCTGTTGCCGTGAGTTCGGCGAACGCGTCGTGCGCGAGAAGCGTTCCCGAAATCGCGAAGGCAGGCGACGGAGCCAGGGGACGTCGGCGACGACTCTTCTCGTCGGTTGTCGAGAGCGCGCGAAGCTGCCGCACGGCGTCGTCTCGATCAGTTGCGACGACAACCGCGCGTTGCTCGAGCAGTCGGCGACCCATCTGTAGCGTGAAGGCCACCTCGGCCAGATCGAGCTCCGCATGATGTTCGAGATGATCGGCCAGTTGCGCCGCGAGCTCGCACAGTGCTGCGTCCGTTCGAGCGGAAATCGGCAACGCGTACACGCCACCTCGCGTTGACGACGGTGGGGTAGACGACGTTTCCGCAGCGGCTTCGAGCACGACGTGGGCGTTCGTCCCCCCCAGGCCCAAGGAGCTCACCAAGGCCCGGCGCGGACCGTCGGTCGCCGGCCACGCGCGCGCTTCAGCGGCGAGCACGAAGGGAGATTCGGCAAGCTGCAGGTAAGGATTCGGCGAGCGGTATCCCGGCATCCCAGGAATGACACCATGCTCGAGGGCAAGTACGGCCTTGATGAAACCAGCGATACCGCTGGCGACGCTGAGATGCCCGACATTCGCCTTCACCGAACCGATCGCACAGTAGTTGCGTCGCGCAGTCGAGTGGCGAAATGCGGCCGCCAGCGCGGCAAACTCGATCGCATCGCCCAGCGGCGTGCCCGTGCCGTGGCATTCGACGAGCGAGATCGAGTCGGGCGAGACACGGGCCTTGTCGAGCGCCGCTCGTGCAGCGGCGGTTTGTCCGTCGAGCCCCGTGGCGGCAAAGCCGGCCTTGGCGGCGGCGTCGTTGTTGATCGCCGAGCCGAGAATCACGGCGTGGATCGTATCGCCATCGGCCACGGCGCGATCGAATCGCTTGAGCACCACGACGCCGACGCCATTGCCAAAGACCATGCCCTTGGCATCCGCCTCGAAGGGGCGGCAATGGCCATCGGACGAAGCGAGCCCCCCCTCGTGCCACGTGTAGCCCGTGGGAGTAAGCGTCCAGAGAGACGACGCCCCGGCGAGCGCCAGTTCGCACTCATCTGCGAGCAGACTCTGGCACGCCAGGTGGACCGCGACGAGACTGCTCGAGCAAGCGGTCTGCACGCCGACGCTTGGCCCGCTGAGATTGAGCTTGTAGCTGGTGCGCGTGGCAATGAAATCGACGGCGCCGGCAATCAGGCGTTGTTCGAAGTCGGAGTCGAGTCCCGTCGGCGGCTGCGTCGCCTCTTGATAGAGGTTCACCCCGGCACTGGCAAAGACACCGGCATTGAGCGGAGATTCGCCCGCCGCGTAGCCCGCCGCTTCGAGCGCTTCCCAGGCCCCGCGTAGAAAGAGACGCTGCTGCGGATCGATCTCGGCCGCTTCACGCTCGCTATAGCCGAACAGGTCGGCATCGAAGCGATCGATGCCATCGATCCAAGGCACCGCCGGGACGAAATGGGGATCGGCGAGCCGTTCTTCCGGCACGCCGGCGGCACGCAGCTCGCCGGGCGAGAGACGACGAATCGACTCGATCCCTTGACGCAGGTTGTTCCAGAATTCCTCGACGGAAGGAGCGCCGGGGAATCGCACCGACATGCCGATGACGGCGATGCGCTGGTCCGATCCCTGTGATGCGATTCGGCCGGTCGCTGCCGGATCGTCTGACGTGTGTCCTGCTTCCGGCAGAGTGTCGGCAAGGCGCGGCAAGCGCTCGCGCACCAGTCGGGCCAGCGCGTTGACGTTGGGATGAGCGAGCAATTCCGCGGCCGAGACTTCGACCGCCAGCCACTCGCGGAGCCGGGCTTCGAGATCGGCCAGTTGCAGCGAAGTTCCGCCGAGTTCGAAGAAGCTGGTGTCGGCGGCGACTTCGGCCACGCCGAAAACCTCGGCACATAGGGCCGCCAACCGGCGCGGCACCGAATCGGCGCCGCCACGCGCTATCTCTTGCGAGACGACCTGCCGCGGCGCTGCCGCGGATGCCAGCAGGGGAGCGAATTCGCCCGCTTCGAAGCGCGCGCGCAGCCGTGGACGCTGAATCTTGCCGATCGACGTCTTGGGAATCTCCTCGGCCGGCAGCTCGAGCACGAACTCGGGCCACACGCCGACGCGTGTTCGCACTTGTTGCCGAATCTGCGCGGCAAGCGAGGCCGCGTCGAGGTGGGCATCCGGATCGCGGGCATAGAAGATCGCCACGGCCTCGGTATCGCGACCGGCGGGACGCACGGCGCAGGCAGCCGTGAAGCTGGTTTGCACTCCGGCGAGCGATTCGACGACGGCTTCGATATCGGCGGCCGCGTAGTGAACGCCGTGGACGATGATGTCGTCCTTGGCGCGTCCTACGAGCGCCAATCGACCTGTAGCGAGAAAGCCCATGTCCCCCGTGCGGAACCAGCCGTCGGGCGTGAAGGGGGACGATGCCGGCGTCGTTTCCGATGGCAAGTAGCCATCGAAGACCGACGCGCCGCTCAACTGCAAGTGCCCCACGCTCCCTTCAGGCAGAGGACGATCGGCATCGTCAACGATGCGCAGAGCGGCGCCGGGAATCGCCGGCCCGAGCGAAACGGCCTCGCGACCATCGTCGGACGCGACGACCTCGAAGCGTTCGCCCCAGGTAACGCCCGAGCAGGTCTCGGTCATGCCAAACGCGGGACGAATCGCGTCGGCGGGGAGACCATATTGGGCGAGCAGGTCGGCAAAGCGGCGTACCGTCTCGGGCACGACCGTTTCACCCGCGCTGACGAGAAATCGCAGCTTCGCCAGGTCGAAGGGGCGCGGACGCGCCCCGATCTCGTTCGCGCGATCGAGGATGCGACGGAAGGCGAAGTTCGGCGCCCAGGCAATCGAGGCGCGGAAACGATCGAGCCATTCCAACCAAGCCAGCGGCTCTTGCAGCACGCGCGAGGTCGATCCATGTACCTGCTCGGCACCAAGCACGACCGGCATCAGGTGCAGGAACGAAATGGCCCCCACGTGGTCGAGGGGGAGCCAGTTGAGCGTGACGTCGTCTGGCGTGAAGCCGTTGGCGGCGATGGTGCCTTGCGTCATGGCCAGCAGATGGCGGTGTCGCAGGGGGACACCTTTCACGCCCCCCGTGCTCCCCGAAGTGAAGAGGACGAGTGCCACGTCATCGGGATGCATGGCATGTGGCGTTGCCTCGTACGATGCGGACGCCACGTGGTGCAGTTCGCGCAAGTTGGCAAAGTCGAGGAGCGAGGGAGACGCCTGAGATGATTCCTCTTGCAGGGCGCGCGCCACTTGCGGGGCGTGCTCCGCGATGGTTACGACTGGGGGTCTCCCCAGCAGGCGCCAGGCGGCTCGCTGCGGCGACTTCGCGCCGGCTGTGGCATTCACCGGCGCCAAGGGGACGGGAGCGGGGACGATCCCCCCCAGCAGGCAGGCCCAGACCATGGGTAGCAGATCGGCCGGCTCGCTCAACTGAAGCAGGAGCCGATCGCCCCGTCGCACTCCGGCCGCGGCAAGACCGGCTAGAAGCTGCTGGGCCGCGGCGCGCAGTTCGTCGTACGGCATCCGGCGATCGCTCGTCTCCGCCGAGGCGAATACGAGACCGACGCCACGAGGATCGCGCGCCGCTCGATCGAGCGCATCGGCCAACGTCCGCGGCCGGTCCATAGGATCGACGTGGGTCATCAAGTGTCTATCGCGAAGTGTGTCGATCTGACGTGATGGGGGCACGTCTTACGACTGGGGACATTCCGGGCCGGTACCCTCGATCCGGCACAGTCGCACGACGATCCGTGTGCGCAAAAGCTTCCCCGCTCGACCGCCGCCAGGAGCCTGGCGTTGGGCGGTCGATAGCCCAACCGAGAAGCAGCGCACGACGAGACAACTTAATCGTAACCGCTAATCCGGTCGGTCGATAGAAAAAATCGACTAGGCAAGAAAACGGACCGGCTGACCGCCCCAACCAGCATCGCCGCTCAGAGAGAAATCCGGAAGGTGTGGAGACATTTGCCGAAGCGGCTCCCCCCATCCTGCGCCAACCAGATGATCGAATTATTCGTCACCTGCGTACTGCCGCAGGCGAACTGGACTCCCAGGCGATGGAGGTGATAGGCCACCTCGGGACCGAGCCAGCCCAGCCAACCGACGAACTCGGGGGATACGGCCGACAATACCCCCTGGACGACGTTCAGCTTCCAGCGGTCCCACTTGTCGCGGTGGTAACGATACGTGACGAAGGCGCCCGGCTCTGGCACGTCGGGCACGATCGTGATGTCGGCCATGCGGCCGGCGACCGATTCGGCCACCCAGCGTTCCATCAGCCGCGCAGCGTCCGCGGGATCGATCAGCGGATCGGCATGAAAGCGGTCGTAAGGGTTTATCATTTGGCTGGCGGCGCGGGCCAGGCTGGGAATGTCTTCTTCCGTGGCCCGGCGGATGGGAAGTCGTTCGCCCAACACGGGTTCGATGACGGGACCGCAGTGCAGATAGCGTGTCTCGATGAGGGTGAAGCCTGCCTCTCCGACGGCCCGTAGCAAGGCGAGATCGCGCGGGTCTACCTGGACGGTAACGTAACGGAGCCCCTCTTTCCGCAAACGCTTGAGCAGCTTGCCAAAGACGCGATGGTAATCGAAGCCTGGCCGAACCAGCGGGGCCGCCAGCGGAAAGACGCCGTGGATGCGGCCCACGCCGTAGCCAAAGAACTCGCTGTCCCAGGGGAGACATTCGGCGAGCAACGCCACGGGCGAACCGTCGTCCGCCGCTCCCTCGAAGCGAAAATCGTTTTCCGGGGCCTTGGAACTCGTCAGGTCGGCAGCCGCCAGTTCTCGGTCTCCCTGCCGGGAGATGCCGGGCACGTAGTCGAACGGGGTCCAGGGCAAATGCTCGGCCAGCAGTCGTTCGAGCGTGTTCAGGTTGTCGCGTAGGGAGACGAGCTTTGCCATTACTACCTTGCTCAAGAAGGGACGATGCTGGCCATTCTGCTTGCGCTCCTCTGGCAAGGCAAGTTCGCCCCGCGACGAACTCGCACACATCGCCAGGTGGGAATGGAAGTCTTTGGCCACAAGGTCGTTAAGATCGGATTAGTGGTTTTAACGCGACCGAAAACTTGCTCGCCGTTTTCGAAGTTTGCTGTAATATGGGTTCAGGCCTTTGGGACGAGGGTCTTTCGCGCATGCCGGCGTTCGTCGGACAGGCGTGGAGGCCGTGGCAGACGCGTGTCTGACTGCGGTCCAGAATCCAGCTCCATGCTGCGGGCCACCAGCAGCGCCCTCGGTTCGGATCGAGGCCGGGCCACGCGTGGGAGGTGGGCGCGATCAGTTCGCGCATCATGGGGGGCCGTCCGGCATGACAAGGTTTTTTACGATGCCCATAAAGTTCGGGTTGTGTTTACTCTTGTTCTCGCTGTCGGCGACCTATCCGGTCCTCGGGCAAGATGCTCCGAAGACGGTCGAGAACTCCAGTCCCGCCGAGCAGTTCGAATCGATTCGCACGGAATGGGCTCAATTCGCGCTTGAGTTGGATAAGGCGCGGTTCCGGGTCAACAACTGCCCGCCCGATCAGAAGAACGAAGCCGTGCTGGCCTACGACACGCTGCTCGAGCAGGGCAATCAACTGCTGCAGCGATTTGCCGACTCGACCGTGACGGCCTATGAGGCGGATCCCGACCACGCCGAGGCCGCTCGCTACTTGACCATCATGATCGAGCACACGCTCGCGGCCGATCGATACGAGCTCGTCGTACGCATGGCCAAGGCCATGATTGAACATGGCAAGCCCGATGCCAAGCTCTACGAGCAGGCGGGGATCGCCTGCTTCGAGCTGGGCGCCCTGGACGATGCGGAGAAGTTCTTCGCCGAGGCCGCCAAGCTGGGCGATTTGAGCAACGACGCGAAATCGCGTCACGACAGCATTCCCGAATGGCGCGAAAAGCTCGCGCGAGAGACGAAGCTGCGCGAAGCGGAGGCCGCGGCCGATAACCTGCCGCGCGTCACCATCACAACCACCAAGGGGGACATCGTCCTCGAACTGTACGAGGATCAGGCCCCCAACGCCGTGGCGAACTTCATCGGGCTCGTCGATCGCAAGTTCTATAACGGTCTCGAATTCTTTCGCGTGCAGAACAACTTCGCGGCAGTCGCCGGCTGTCCACTGAATCGTGGCACGGGTGGTCCTGGACATGAAATCTTGTGCGAAACCGACCGCGACGATCGCCGCGCCGCCATGCGGGGAACGATCTCGATGGCCAATGCCGGCCGCGGGCGATGTGGATCGCTGTTCTTCATCTCGCTCGCTTCGAGCGGCGTTAACCACTCGGAAGCGAACAACCCGGTCTTCGGCCGCGTCCTTAGCGGCATGGACGTCGTCGAACGGCTGAAGCGGGCGGATCCCGACACCACCTCGAAAGACTTCGCGCGAGATCGCATTCTCGATACGAAGGTCGAGCGCCGCCGCCCCCACGAGTACGTACCCGTTACGACCTACGACATCGGCAAGGCTAAAGAGGCGGAGGCCGTGGTGCTGCTGCGCGAAGGCAATTACGACGAGGCGGAAAGACTCCTCGCCGAGGGGCTCGAAGTGGCCCCCTGGTGGTACAACCTGCGCTATCGCATGGGGGTGCTGCAGCTCGAACGTGGACGAGCGGCCGAGGCGATTCCCCACTTGAGCCGCGCGGCACGGATGGCGCCGCGCGAGCCCGACCCGCACTTGTACCTGGCGATGGCCTACGCCAAGGCGGGGGACTCGACCAATGCCAAGCTGAACTTCGAGAAAGTGCTGAAGCTGCGCCCCACCGACGGACAGGCCATGAAGGGATTGGGGATTGTGCTCATGACGGAACGGCGTTTCCGCCAGGCGATCGAGATGTTCGAGCAGGCCCTCGAGGTCAATCCCAAGGACACCGAGGCGCAGGGGTATATCAACCGCGCCGGCGAACTGCTCAATCAACAGCGGGCCGGCAAGTAGGCCGCTTCGACGCTGTGGGCGTCCATATCAACTCGCGCGCGGAACGCGCGAGCGCCGCGCCGCTGTCGCCCTGAAGCCAAGCGAGCGTGCCGAAGGCCGTTTAGAACAGCGTGTAGATGAACGGGGCCGCGCCACTCGAAGCGAACATCGCCAGCGCGCCGACGGCCGCAATCACCAGCAGGATCGGCAAGAGCCACCACTTCTTGTTGTCGCGGAGAAACTCGAGAAACTCCACGACCAAACTCGGCTGGGCTTCTTGAGACAGCTCTTCCAGGCTCTTGTCCTTGCGTTCGCTCATCGCCGACCCCATGTCTTGATTCCTGATGTCGTGGGCCTGCTCGCCTGCTCGGCGGCGTCGGCACGCTGGCCATCGCCACGGCAAGATGCGGGCCGCCTAGAACTGCTTCAAGTATCGCGCCCGATCGCGATCGGGTCGATAGGATTCCCAATAAGTGGCTGCCTCCGGCTGCAGCTTGCGTTTCAGCGGATCGCGCCCGATAAGGCGGAAAAACAGCCCCACCGGCGTAAAAACGCCATAAAAGACGATGGCCATCGCCAGGTGCGAGATCGTCCAGCCAAGGGGCCAGGCCGCCACGGACATGGCTACGAACAGGGGCCGCATCCAGTCGGGCCGCAGAAAGCCGAGGGCGCGCCCGGCGATCGCCACCCCCCACAGCACGACGGCCAGGGTCATGTGTCCTCGGTAAAGCGCCAGCGGCGCGGCCAGCATGCCGAGAAAGAACATCCACGCCTCGGAGAATTCGGCGAGAGTCTTTCGATTCGGACGCCAATTGAGTTGGACGAGTGACACGGGGCACTCCGTGGAACGAACGTGAATTAATCGAGCTGAAACTGCGCGAGGTAATGGTCGACCTCGTCTTCGGAGAGGGTCTGCTGCTCTCCCTTCTTCAACACGCAATGCCCCAGCACGAGCACGTCCATGTTCGTGCCGAGGAAGCAACGGTACGCGTCGCGCGGCGTACACACGATCGGTTCGCCACGCACGTTGAAGCTGGTGTTGACGAGCACCGGCGAGCCGGTCTTCTCCGCAAAACGCTGGTGCAGGCGGTAGTAGAGCGGGTTTCGATCCGCATCGACCGTCTGCACGCGGGCCGAATAGTCGACGTGCGTCACCGAGGGGACCACGCTGCGCGGGACCTTGAGCTGCTCGATGCCCTCGAGCGCCGCCGTCGCCGGATCCTGCGACAAGCGCTTGGATGATTGCACCGGCGCGACGAGCAACATGTAGGGGCTCTCCTCGTCCGGACGCATCTCGAAATACTCGTCGACGCGATCGCGCAGCACCGTGGGGGCGAAGGGACGGAACGACTCGCGGAACTTGATCTTCAAGTTCATCGTCGATTGCATCGACGAGCTGCGGGCATCGCCGATGATGCTGCGGGCGCCGAGCGCCCGGGGACCAAACTCCATCCGCCCCTGGAACCAGCCGATAACTTTCTCCTCGGCCAGCAGGTCGGTCACGGTATCGATCAACTCTTCGTCGTCGCCGCAGCGCGTGTACGGCGCGCCGACGCTGTGCAGGTAGCGCTCGATCTCGGCGTCGCTATAGGCCGGTCCCAGCAGCGAGCCGGACTGGAAGTCGGGCTGCTGCACGACGCGCGGATGGTCGAGCAACTGGTAATGGATGAAGAGCGCCGTGCCGAGCGCCCCGCCGGCATCGCCCGCCGCGGGTTGAATCCAGATGTTCTCGAAGGGGCCTTCGCGGAGAATCTTGCCGTTGCCGACGCAATTCAGCGCGACGCCCCCCGCCAGGCACAGGTTCTTCGACCCGGTCGCCTCGTGGACGTGCCGCGCGGCGCGGAGCATCGCTTCTTCCGTCACGACCTGGATCGAGGCCGCAAGATCCATCTCGCGCTGCGTGACGCGCGACTCGGGCTGCCGAGGCGGACCGCCGAACAGACGATGAAACTTCTCCGAAGTCATCGTCAGGCCTTGGCAGTAGTTGAAGTACGACATGTCGAGTCGGAAGGAACCGTCTTCCTTCAGATCGATCAGGTGCTCGCGAATGAGCGAGGCGTACTTCGGTTCGCCATAGGGAGCGAGCCCCATCACCTTGTACTCGCCGCTGTTGACGCGGAAGCCGGTGTAGTAAGTGAAGGCCGAGTAGAGCAGCCCCAACGAGTGGGGAAACGTGATCTGGTGGGTGAGCGTGATGCGATTGCCGCGGCCATGCCCGAAGCTGGTCGTGGCCCATTCACCGACGCCGTCGAGCGTGAGGATAGCGGCCTCCTCGAACGGCGAGGGGAAGAAGGCGCTGGCAGCATGAGACTCGTGATGTTCGGTGAAGACGAAACGCTTCTTGTACACGCCCCCCAGCTCGCGCGACATCTCGCGCGGCAAGAACAGCTTTTCGCGTAGCCAGAGCGGCATCGCCATCAGGAACGAGCGAAAGCCGCTGGGGGCATAGGTGAAATACGTTTCGAGCAATCGCTCGAACTTCATGAGTGGCTTGTCGTAGAAGCCGACCCAGTCGAGATCGCCCGGCTTCAGGTTCGCCTCGCGGAGGCAATATTCGATGGCGTGCGTCGGAAAATGGAAATCGTGCTTCTTGCGCGTGAAGCGTTCTTCCTGCGCCGCCGCGACGATCTGACCATCGACGACCAGTGCCGCGGCCGAGTCGTGGTAGTAGGCCGAGATTCCCAGGATCGCCGTCATGTTGCGTTACCAGCTTCGCATCGCGATCGACCAAACCATGAACGAACCGACGGCGCCCCGTGCGGCCCCGCGGTCGTAACAGACAAACTTAGGACAGGAATCGTCCCGCGTTGGGGTCCCGGTCGCTCGGGACCGGTTCTGCGGGTGCCCGCCGCCCATCGATCCAGCCCAGCGGGATGCGTCGTATCTCGAAGCGCTGTCGAAGGTTCGAGCCAGCGATGGCCGCACAGTTTAAAGTCTATCGGTGACCTCGTTGAGCGTCAATTTTCCGTGTGGGGCGCTCGCCGCAATTCGGTGGACGAGACGTCCTTGCGGAACGAGGACTCGGGCACCGCCTGGCAGAGCTCCACCAGCGACGGCGACAGGTTCAGATCGCCCAGCGTCACGAAGCCGCGACGGGGATCGCAACGGCCGAACACGAGGAACCGGCAGCCGCAGGCCGCGATCCATCGGATGGCATCGTCGCGATTCGCCTCGCTCTTGTGGTAATAGCGAGGATCGTTGATTCTTTCGACCGTATCGACGCCGACCACGAACGTGGCACCCGGGAAGCTGAGGGCCTTGGCGAAGAAGGTTGCCGCACGGCTGAACCACACGGTTCGATCGGAAAACTGAGCGAGGCGAGCGGCCATTTCGGTGTAGTCGAGACGCGGCTTATCGACGTTCTCGACCGAGATCTCGAACTCGACCGACTTGCCGAGCCATTCTTGCGCAACGGCCGCCATGTGGCGATGCCCCTCGTGCAGCGGATGGAAGGCCCCCGGAAACACGACCAGCCCTGGCTCTGGCTGCACTTCGGCGGGGGGAGACGCCGCGCTCGCGTGGCGTACGACGAGTGTGCGATTGCCGGTGACCAGGTCCTGCCACAAGGGGGGCGCCTCGGTGCGGACGACGTCTATCTGCTCTGAGGGGAATAACTCGACCGCGAGACGCTCGGCAAGGCCTGCTTCTCCCGCGATCGCGTTGAGGATGAGCGCGGCGACAAGCTGTTCTTCGGCGGCGCGCGAGCGGGCATTCTTTTGCAGTTCGAGCGAGTAGGTCTGCGTGCAACGCGTCGACTGCAGGGCGATGTGGACGCGGTGCGCGCCCCGCTTCGGACGATCGCTCGCCAGGCTTGCGGTACAGCCAAGCCCGACCAGGTGCTCGGCCGCCGTGGCCGATTCGCCCAGGTTTTCTCGCAGCGTACGCATGCGCCGGTACGCGGTCATCGCCATGGCCCGCGCCGTGCGTGCCGCACAGAAGTGCTCGGGGCGCGAACCGAGCCAGGCGGCGAGCGATTCGGGCGCGTAGGGCACGATCGCCTCGACGAGCGTGCGCGACCCACCGGGCACGACCAACAGGTCGGCAATCGCCTGCGAGCCACCACCGGTGATGGCGAGACCAAGCCGCAGGTCAGAAGCGTGAATCGCGCTGACCACAGCCTGCGGAGATGGAAACGACTCGCCGGTCGGCGGCATGCGTTGATCGATCGATTTGGAAGGAGATGTCGCGACGACTCGCCCACGTCCCTATTTTAGGCGGCATAGGAGTGGCCTGTCAGCGAGCTCCGGCCGGTTTTCGGCCAGGCCTTTCCCAGCATGCTGCGGCAGCGGACGTACTGGTGCCAGACCGACTTCTTGATCCCCTCGGCCGAGCCCACCCAATCGTACAACTGATAGTCGACCCAGTTCCGTTCCTGGAAAATGCGCACCGCCGCTGGCGACGCCCCATGAAATGGCTCTTCCGCTTGTTCCGAAGCGGGAGCCACGTTCACTTGAAAATACTGGTAATTTGTCAGTCCCAAGACCTCGGCCAGATGTTGCGAGTCCTGTTCGAACCGCTCGGCGAGCCCGATGAACGCGATCTCTTGATCGATCGTGCGGAGGGCGCGATGCAGTGCCACAAACGGACGACGCGAGGAGAGCTTGGTCGCCACGCCCAAGCGACTAGCCATCACATTCGTCTGGCAAGTCTCGAGATAGTGATTGATATCGTGGAAACTGTTCAGTTGCTGATGGTGGACCGGGTTCTTCGATCGCAGCCAATGCCGCCAGCGCGACAGGCACAGTTGCAACGGATCGCGCAAGAAAGTCGCTACCTTGACCCGCCACGGAATCGAGCGGATCAACGGCATCGAGATATGCCCCACGACGAGCTTGGGGGGTTCGGCACGCAGGGCGAACTGTTTGCGAAACAGGTCGCCCGCCGTGAACCCGGGTCTCGTGGCATACAGCTCAAGCCGCTCGTTCGTCGAAAAATTGAGCTCGAGCAATCGGCGAATGCTCGTACCGGCCGTCTTCGGAATATGAAGAAAAACAGCAACCGGATGATCGGTCGACTCAGGCAATCTGCCCATTATTTCCATCTCGATACGGGATTGGAATCTCAACTCCTTGCGCGGCGGCGGCTGTTGCACGTCGCCGGGACTAAGTAAGGTGCCACTCCGTCTGTGGCATTACGGTGGAACCAAAGGGAAACGAATCACCAGGACTCGTTTCGGTGCTCCGAGTGTTGGCGGCGAACCCCCTAGCAAATCGCCTCAGGCAATCACTTGCAAACCTAACAGCTTGTTGAAAAATGCCTTCGTGGCATTTTTCAACCTCGCCAAGTGCGGAGCAAAGCTCCGCACGGCTCGCACAGGCCGAGGAATACTTTCCCGGCCTGTTAGCGTCGCAGCTCGCTACGGCTCTTGGCGCGAGGAGCATGCTGCGGCTGGTCGTACGACACACGGCGATAGCCCGAACGCGAATGGTAGGAGCTTGAGCGATTGCCAGGCACCGGGATGGGCTCGGCGACGGGGGGCTTGGCCGGCGTCGGAGATCCCTTGACCGCGGGTCCGTCGTGGAACTGCATGTCGGAATACCCACCCTCGAAATAACCACCGCCGGAACCGCCGCTGTAGGGATAGTAGTTCGACCCACAACCACCGCAGCAGTCGCCACCACCGCACTCACCATAGCAGGTCTGACCGGTCCAATTGCCGCAGCGATCGCAGGGATCGCACAAGTCGGGCTTATCGCTGAGCTCGCCCCAGTAGGTCGGGCCACAATCGCCGTGCTGGCCGCACGAGAACAACCAATCGATGATGCCCCCGTGTCCGATGCTCGTCCCGCAGCCACCACATCCGCCGCAACTGTCGTAGCAGCCGTTCTCGTAGCAACCGCCATAGGGCCCTGTGTCTTGGCAGCAATAACCGTGGCCCAAGCCGCAGCAGCCCGAACTGGCCGCGAGAATAGCGGAAATCACGCTGACGAGTAAAGCGTTCTTCATGGTCGCGAAATCCCTTTGCGAGACGTCCTCGGCGACGGTATCCGCCCGTCGCCCACGGCAGTCGAGCCGAGTCCCCAATGGGCATATCGGCCCAACAACCGGAAAAATCGAGAAAACCGTCATAACCCCCAGGGTTTGACAGCCATGACAGCGTGCCGCCGCCAGCAAAGTTGGGCCTGCAAGCATGCGGGCTCCAATACCGCACAAGGCTTGTTCCCCCAGACACTTTGCAAAGCGGGGAATAAGCTAGCAGCCGAGCAGCTTCGCCGTGGCGAGCCATTGCAACTCGGCGGAACCGGCCCGCAGGGGGCTCGGCGCGTCCAGAGCAGCGACGGCCCCCTTGGCAAAACGAATCAGCGCACGGCGATCGCCGATCATGGCGGCGGTCAGTTCCGCCACGTCGGGCATGTGGCCGACCCAGGCGAGCTCCGCGTCCGCGCTCTGCGCCGCACTCCAGGCCAGTAAGGCCGCGAGGTCGGAACCTGGCGCCAGGGCCGGCAACTCCTCGACCACGGGTTTACCGCGCACGCCAGCCGCGATGATGTCTGCCGTTTGCCGGCAACGCACCAACGGGCTGGTGGCAATGAACCGCGGCGCGAAGCCTCGTTTGGCAAGCTTGCGGACCATCTCGGCAAAACGCTCCTTGCCTTCGCGCGTCAGAGGGCGCAGGCGGTCGTCGGGATAGCGTGGGTCGCCGTACTCTCCGGCCCAGGCGTGTCGCACGATGTAGAGCTGCATGACAAGGTCTTACCAGGAGTGGGCCGTGCTCAGCGGGTGCGCCAGAGAACAGCATCGTCGATGCCAAGCGCCGCCTGCTCGAGCTCGATTTCGCGTTTGAAGCGAGCGGCGTCGCCAGGATATCCCGCCGTCGGGCGGAGATTCGGCACGCGCGCACACCAGAAATCGTTGAACGCCCGCATCGACAGCTCGCGCAGATACTTCGAGGCCATCGAGGCGAGCGCCGTCGGCAGAAACTGTTCGCCCTCGGACTTGAACTTCACCTCCACGGCACGCGCCGCAAGTTGGAAGCGATAGGTGCTCACGTCGCGCGATTCGCCGTGAACGCCAATCAGGACATCGGGAAACTGTCGCTGCAAGAGCGGGCTGTAGCGATTGCGACCGCCATGCTTGTCGCACAAGACGAAACAAGGCTCATCGCTCGCCGGCAACGCGGCGAGCATCTCGGCCAGCAATTCGATCGAAAGAATTGAGAGCGCCGTTCCCTTGCTATTGTCCTGCTCGGCCAGGCAGTTGAAACGCGCGGGAAAGACGGCACGACTGCCCACGGCGACGAGCGTGACGCGAGCCTTGCGCGCCGCGTGCCGCAGAATCTCCGCCCGGCGAGCAATGAAGTCTACATCGGCCACGAGCGGCAGCGAGACGTCGAAACCGTCGTGCCAGGGAGCTGCGTCGCGTTCCGCAAGCGAGGAGGCGGCCAACTGCTGCCACAGCATTTCCCACGTGTCGGGAATCGAACCGCACAAGCCGAGGACCGCGAACAGGTTCGCTTCGAGATCGCCCAGCCCCTGCCCTGCCCGATAAACGACCTTCGAGTCCGCGATCGTCACGCGTTCGGACGTCTCGGCGTGCGCGTTCGTCCTGGATCTTGGGGCCATCGTCGGCGTGACGGCATCGGCCAACAAATCGTAGAGGTTGGCCGCGGTTTTGCGCCCCGCCACGTGCCAAACCGAGGCCGAAACCACCAGCGGCCCCAGATTAGGGCCATATCCGGCCTCGTCGATCCCCAAGAAGTAAGCCACGGCGTTCCTTCGCGAAAGGTTTCGCTGAAGGTACACCCCAGGGCTGCCGCGAAGCAAGAACCCCCGCTCACTCGTCGAAGAGCAACAGCCCGAACCCTTCGGGCTTCGTCGTCGGCGAGGCGGGCACCGTCCAGGATTGAAAGCCGACGCGCGGCACGGTGCGTTCGACCCCCACCAGCCAGGCAGTCCCCGGCGTGGGAGTCTTTTCGGTTAATTCGATCCACGGGATCGCCGCCTCGCAGATCCAGGCCTCTTCTTCCGCGGCGGTCGCCACATGCCAGGTGGGGTTCCAGGTGGCATCGTTCCACAGGCGATCGCGGACATCTCCCCGATGATCGACTTCCAAGCGATACGTCACACTGCGATCACGATCGAGATCGAGGTTCAGCACGACACGGTCTTCGTCGACCAGCGTCATGTCGCGGTGACGAAGACCGTCGGTGGGCGTATAGGTGGCGCCGCGGGGCTTGCGACAATGAAAGGCCACGTAAAGGTACTCGTCGTCTCGTGCGAGCAATGCCGTGGCGGGCCAAGAGGCATCGTCGCGAGCAGCGCTCACGAGCGCCACGCGCTCGGCCGATTGCCACACGGCCTCGTCGAGCTTGCCATCGAGGAAGGGCTTTTCCGCCGTCTTGTGGACTCTCCAGAAAGGAAGTGGCACGTTCGGGCTGCGGTTGGCCAGCCATTGCTCTGCCTCAGCGGCGCGACGCCAGGCATCGGCGGGGCGCGTGCGGTACAGGCCTGCGAAGAACTGCCCCCCGCTGCCAGAGGCCAACGCGGCCCGCTCGGCGAACATCCAGGGAAAGACGATCTCGGGCTCGGCCGAATAGGTGGCACTGGCCGCCTGCAATTGCGCGGCATAGCCGATCGCCCGCGTGGCACGTTGTGCCAGTTGCTGCTCGTTGCTGACGCGAGTCGTCGCATTCGCCTGGGTCACTTCGGCCGGCAGGTCTTCTGGTTCGAGTTGCTCGAGCGCGGCGACCGGCGCGATAAGATTCGTGGGGGCGGCGGCGTTCATGGTACCCACGAGCGATTGCGTTGCCGCCTGCTTCTCGCGTTGCAGCTTCCAGGCGAATTCGGCACTGGCGTAGTAGCGGACGAGCCAGGCCAGTGCCGCGGGGGTGAGCTCGCTCGCGGGAAATCGCTCGGCGATACGCGCGAAGGCATCGGCGGCCATTTCATGGTGTCCCGCCAGATGATGCCGCCAACCCAGCTCGTACAGAAAGCGCGCGGCGTTGTCGGAATCGAGTTCGGCCGTCAGGCTATCGACCTCGGCCAGGAGACGGGGCGCGAGCGATTCATCGGTGGCCGAACGGCTCATGATGGCGGCCAGGTTGCGCCGGCGTTGTGCGAGTCGGGCCAGCACGGCCGTGCGTCCTGGCGGGGGATCTCCCAGCCGGCGTCGGGCGTCGCTCCCTTCGGCCAGCGAGATGCCGCTCATCAAGTCGCGCCGCCCCAGTCCTTGCGGCACGCGATCGACATAACAGCGAAAGGTTTCTGTTTCTTCCGCGATTTGTGGCACGTTCGACCATAGCGCGCGGCCGACTTGGGCGATGTCCCCCAGCGAGAGCCCCAAGCGAGGAGAAAGCTGGTTGCTCCCGATGTCGAGGCTGCCGTTCTGATTGCCGCGCATGCGGCCGTAGACTTTCTTGACCTGCCACGCCCCCAGGTCGGCATGCGCGGCAAGTTCCTTGTAGCTATTCGCATCGCCGGCGCGGTCGATCGCACGGAGCACCATCTGATTCAACAAATGACTGCGTGGATCATCTCCGGAGGTGGCCGCGCCGTGCGTCAGCACGACGTCGGGGCGCACGGTGCGCAGATACCGCACCAGGTGGCGTTCGAGCAGGGCCAAGCCGTGCCCGTCGTTGGCGCGATTCCACCCCTCGACGAGCCGTTCGGCCGTGAGGCGCAGCTCCACTTCGCGCGCGGGAAAGGCCCAGTTCGTGTTGATGTCGCTCGCACCGACACGGACGAGCGCCTCTTGGGTGCGCCACTGCGGATCGCTCGACTCGAGACCGGCAATGCCGACGTCGCGCCGCGAGAGGATGGCGACCGAAGAGAGAAATCCTTCATCGCCCGAGAGTCGCGCCAGGCTGACCAGGGGAACGTCGGCCGTATCGCCAAAGATACCCGCGACCGCGACGCGAATGCCGCCGCGGCGCAGCGAGCGCCACGTACGCCCGCCATCGGAGGTGGCGATGATCGAGCCTAAGGAACCGGCCGCCCAGCCATGCTGTGAGTCGACAAAGGTGATCGCTTCGAGGGGCATCCAATGGCCGGTGGCGTGCGAGGTCCACGATTGGCCGCCATCGGGGGAATGAAAGACGCGCGTGCCGGGATTGCCGGCCACCCAACATTCGTTGCCCAGCACGGCGAGGGCGTTGAAGTCGAACGCGGCGGCAATGCCGACGCTGGTCGTTTCGTCGAGCACCGGTCGCCAAGTGGCGCCGGCGTCCTCGGTCCGCAGGACTTTGGCGCCCTCGGCGACGGCCCAGGCAATACTGGCATTCGCATGTCGAACTCGTTTGACGCCGCGCAAGCCCAGCGTGGGAAGTGTCACTTCGCGGGGGGCGCGTTGCGAGATCACCGCGGCCGTGGCGGAGCGTCCCACGATGATGCCCGTGCCGGGATCGACAAAGCTGCCCGCGTTCCAACTGGTGAAGCGCGTGCCCGCTAGAGGCATCCAGGTTCGCCCACCGTCGTCGGTGACGTAGACGCCGCTGGGAAAAAAGGCGGAGGCGTCGCCGGTCGCCCAGCCGTGCATGAGATCGAAGAAGCCGACATCGGTCAGGCCCGGCAGCATGAGCTTCGGATCGCGCTGCCAGGTGGCGCCACCGTCGCGCGTGCGCAGCATGACGCCGCGCGAGTTCTGCGTGTAGGGTTCGGTGAAGCGGCCGGCGATCCAGCCGGTCTGCGCGTCGAGAAAATGGACGGCCGTCAGCGGACAATTGACGCCCGACTCTTGCCGCTGCCAGGTCTGGCCCGCATCGCGGGTATGCCAGACGACGCCGCGATCGCCGACGGCCCAGCCTTGCTGGGGATCGACAAAGTGGATATCCGCGAGCCGGGCATCCTCGAGCAGCGGGGCCGCATCGGGGGGGCGCGACGGACCATCGGCGCCCCGCGCGACGGGCAACGTGCCGAACAGGCCGACCGCCACCCACGACAAGACAAGGGAGCAAGCGGCGCGCTCGAACGAGTCGCTGGGCCGTGAGAGTCGTAATCGGAACATGCGTCGCATCCCTGCCAGCACGTCTTATTCGCTAGCGCGGCGCGCGAACATTCCACCTGCCAGGCGCCGCCTGAATCCGCCGCGAATTGTAACCCCAAGGCGCGGCCCCGACCTATGCCGGATCGTGGAAGGGGCGCGAATCCGCTCGCCGCTTCATCCACACGACGCACACGAGGTTGCTGCTGCGCGTGCTGTCGCACGACCATCCGCCGGCAGAGATCGTGCGCTCAACGGCTTTCGTTCCGAGCACGCTAGCGGTGCTAGCAGCAACGACGCGACCCTGCGAACCGCGGAGATTCGCAGGGCCGGCGTCTTATCCTTGCCGCGGGGTTCCGTCCGCACGCGGTGGTTGGTTAGCGGACCGCCTCGTTCAGCATCCGGGTGTTCGGGACGCTGTGGCGATTCAACAGGCCATCTTCGAGCGTCTCGATCGTGGTGGCCACGGGGCCCACCTCGCGGACGGTCCCCTCGAGACCGGCCACTCGCACGCGATCTCCGGCGTGCAGCCGTTGACGCGTGTAGTAGCCGGCGAGGATGCCTCCCATCACGTCCCGGCCCCCGAGCCCGAAGGCGAGACCGAAGCCGACGGCGACGGCGCCGAAGGCGATCAGGATCATGTCCTTGAGCAGATCGAACTGCAGACCGAGCTGCTCGAAGGCGGCGATGAAGGTCATCAGCGCCAGCACGTAGTAGCAGCCGTTGGCCAGATACTCGGCATACGAGAGACCGACGCGATCGGCACTGGTCGCTACGACGCCGCGAAGGAAGGTGGCCACCAGCAGGCCCACCACGACGACGACCGTCGCCACGAGCAGGTTGGGGATATAGCCCACCACGTCTTGCATGGCCGTCGAGAGGGCCTCCCACTTCAGGATGTTGAAGCTGGCGCTCAGGAAGAGACAGATCGTGAGCCAGAAGACGATCTGGCCCAGGATCGCCGATACGGAGCGGGCGATGCCGGCCTGCTTCATCGAGTCGACCAGGCCGCTACGCTCGGCCGCGGTTTGCAGGCCAATCGCGTCGGACAAGGCGCCGACGACGCGGGCCAACAACCGCGCCACGACGTAGCCCACGATGACGACCACGATGGCCGCCAACACCGTGGGAGCCATGCGAATCACTTCGCGGAAGGCGTCCTGAAAGCTCGACACGAAGACTTGCGTCCAGTCGTCGAGGTGGACCTCGGGCATGTAGCTGGTTTCAGCGGCCGGAACGGCCGGCACCGCGGGAGTCGTGGCCGGGAGCGTCTCCGCACCGGGCGTTTGACCCACGAGCGACAGGATCAGGTTCGTAGCGTACATCTTCGTTCTCCTTCGTGTTGTTTGAGGTCGCGTGCGACACGCGGGACTTATTGGCACCTAGAATTCGACTCCTGGCGTGGGCGGCTCGCGCCGTCGGGCGTTACGGCGCCGGCCGATCAGGGCGGTCGACGTCGGCCTTTCCAGTAACGGTGAAAACAATCAATCCCACCAGCGCTCGCGCAAAGCGCGCGAGCGCGAACGGTGCGCCGGCCAGGAAGAACTCCGCCACGTGCGTGACCAGTAGCACGCGATTCACGCGTGTGTGAACCTCCTCGTCGAACTGCTCCGGCAAGGGAGGCACTTCGACATCGGCCAGTCGTTCGAACATGTCGTTCGTCATGTGGATTCCATCCTCGGACCGCTCGGCGGTCTTCCTGCGTGCTCAGTCGCCCAGGTGCGGGAAGCGTTGCTGCAACTTCTCGCGCGAGCGACTCAGTCGCATCTTGCAGGCACTCTCCGAGATGCCGAGCATCGCGGCCAACTCCTCGATCGAGTACCCTTCGGCATACTTCAAGATCACGAGCGCCCGCTCCTCGTCGCCGAGCGTGTCGAGCGCCGCGGCCAGGTCGAGCCGCTCGGTGGTCTGCTCCGACGCTCCGGCGAACGACTCGCCCGTCGAGGCCGCTTCGCTCGGCGCGACGCGCCGCTCGCGCCGACCGCGTGCGCGGCGTAGCGAGAGACAGGTACGTAGTGCGATGCCGTAGAGCCACGTGGAAAACCTCGATCTTCCGGCGAACTTGGCGCGGTTGAGAAACAGTCGCACGAAGACTTCCTGCGCGGCGTCGGCCGCGTCGTGCTCGTTTCCCATCAGGCGGTAGCAGATCTGCCAGACCCGCTGTCGATGGCGTGCCACCAGCGCGACGAACGCAGGGCCGTCCGACCCTTCGCGAGCGGCCTCGGCCGCCAGTTGTTCATCACTGAGTTCGGTGGTTTCCAAGACGGTTTCCACAGCGTTGCGAGCCTCGCTGCGTTCTCCGGCCGCCTTACGCAAGGTCTGTTGCCGGAGAGGGGCGCACAGGTCACAAGAAATTTTGGCTTACCCCGCGGCAGGCCCCGATTTGCGGCCGACGACAGGGTTTACGTCGCCCAGGCGTTCTCGGGCAAAGCTCGGATTCAACCCGCCGCAACCGCGGTGAGGGGGGGTGGAGAAATCGTTCGCGTGGCCGTGCGCAGCAAGATGTGTCGCCAGAGAGGCCATTTCCGCCCGGCATCGGACCAGGAAATCGGCGCAACCGTCAAGACCAGAACCTGAGGCCCAGCACGCGAGACGGCCGAGCGGCGTGCGTCCCGCGCGGGCAGCGAGGATCAATCGACCGTGTCGCTGGGGACCGGCCGCGGCGGAGTCACCGGCGCGGGGGGAGGCGGATTGGGGTTCGGCATCGGAGGTGGTGGAGGCGGACCGAAACGCAAATCGCCCCCGAGCGGCGTCGCGTATTCTTCGCTCGTCGTCTGCGGCGCCCAGCCAGCGAGCAGCCCCGCGGAGGCCACGACCTCGCGCGCCGCGAGATAGACCTCGAAGCTGTCGGGCCAGACGAGAAAGTTGGCGAACTGCTTGGCCGGATTGAGCGTGCTCAGTCCGCGCTGAAAATTTCCGCCGCGCCTTCGCAACGCCAACGCGGGATGGCCGCGATCCTGCCGCCGTTCGAAGACCAGCCAAGGCGTGGGACCACGCGCCATCAAACTGACGCGAAAGTAATCGTTGTTCGGCTTGCGCGCATTGAAGGCCGCGATCAGCTTTTCGGCGTCGATGCCCGCCTGCGGATCGCGGTCGAGCGATTGGCTGCGCACGATTTCGAGCGCCCGCGCCAGGGACTCTTGCCGCAGCGTCTCGACATCGAGCGGATAGAGCCGTTCGTCGCGGCACAAGAGCAACACCGGCTGCGCCCCCTCGGGGGCCGAACGCGGGTTGGGCAGGTAGACCACTTCGGCGTCGGGCGTGTCTCCGGCAGGTTCGGCCGGCGTTTTGGCCAAGAGCGTTTCGAGCGAGGCCTTGTGCGCGAGCACCTGCTCGATTTCGGTACGGAGTTGCTTTTCGCGCTCGGTCAGCTCGGCAAGGTTTTTGTCCTGCTCTTGCTTCGCCTCGACGCGCTCGCGAGTTTGACGTTCCAAGTCGGCAAGCTGCTCTTGATGGGCGGCAAGCTCGGCGCGGACGCGTTCGAGTTCGACCGCGGGATCGAGCGCTAGCAGTTCGGCCAACTCGCGGCGGCGGGCCTCGGTGTCTTCCAGCTTCTCGCGCGACTCGGCCAACCTGGCGGGATTGGCTTTCGCGGCGATACGCTTCGCCGCTTCGCGGGCGCCGATCTGCGTGAGAATCAAGACGAGCACGAGAATGCCCAGGACGTTGAACATCGTGTCCAACAGGGAATCGAGTCCCACGTCGTCGCCGCTATCGGAATTGCGTCTGGGCATGGCGCGTCACGCACGATCAAGGGCGATGGCGGCGAAAAACACTCAGATCGATCTCGCCCTGGCCGACCACCGGCAGCTTGCCGTTGCGCGCGTAGTTGCGGCGTGCCACGTCGGCGGCGGCGTAGTACACGTCGATCGCATCGCTCCGCAGCAGGAAGATGACGGAACGCTTCTCGCCGCGCGAGATGTGCGCGAGCGCCGCCAGAAAGTCGGCATTCGTGGCGATCTCGCTACGGGGAATCCGCTTGGGCGGTTCCGCGTCGAGCAGCACGATCGAATCGGAACGGCACTCGACGAACGTGGGTTCGATGTCGACGCCCGTCCCCCCGGGACGAATTTCGACCACGGCTCCCTTGGGCGGCTCGGGGAGATCGGCCACCTGCTTTTCGAGCGCCCCGACTTGTTCTTTCAATTTGGCGATTTCTTCTTCAATCGCTTTGATCTGGTTCCGCAAGGCCTCGATGTCGACGGGAGACTCGTCGGCGGGCAGCCTGGCCTTAAGCTGGTCGAGCTGCGCGGTGATTTTGTTGAGCTCCGCCTGGAGCCGCGCGAGTTCCTGGACCTTTTCGCCCGCCGCGGCCGATTGCGCCTCGAGCTCGGCCAGTTCGGCGTCGGCGGCCACGAGCTCACTGTCCAGGTGCTCCAACTCTTCGGCCTGGGCCACGCCGTCGGTGTCGATCTGCACGACGGCGAAGGCCGTGATCAGCAGCGTGAAGAGTCCGATCACGCAGGCCAGCACGCTCAAGAAGGGAAACAGCGAGATACCGTCGTCGTCTTCTTTGCGTCGTCGCGACATCACGCCACTACTCGCTCAGTTGGACGAGATGCTTTCATTGGCAGACTTGTCGCCGTTCGATCGCCAGAAGGCCCAACTTCGCCGCCGTGTTTCCACGGGCATGGGAAGAGCGACAGGCCGAGCGCCCAGCTCGCGCAAGACGTGATTGAGCGCTAGGAGCCCCTGGTTGAGCGCCGCGAGGCTCGTGCCCAGCGAATCGGCCGTATGCTTCATCGAGTCGGCGGTCTTCGCCAGCACGACATCGATCTCTTGGATGCGGCCTAGCTTTTGCGCTTCGAGTTGTTGCAGCCGGGCATTGATCTGCTCCCAACTGGCGGCGACCTGGCCGGTGAGCGTGGTGCCGATCGCTTCGAGCCGGCGGGTCCAGGCTTCGAGCTGCGCGCCGTTCGACAGATTTCCATCCATCGACCCGCGGGCATCGTCGAGCCGTTTCAACAGATGATCGTTGCAGTATTCGTCGACGCCGCTGAGCAGGTCCTCTTCGCGCTTCTGCATCGACGAGGTGGGAAACTTGACAAACAGGCTCAGCACCAGCGCGATGAGCGTCGTGTCGAAGGCGGTGGCCAGACCGCCGAGCACCGGTAAAAGAGACTCGGTCATGTCCGAGACGCTTTCCGCCGTGCTGACGGAGCCCCCCAATCCGACCACGGCCGCGCTGATCCCGATCACGGTGCCGATAAAGCCGAGAATCGGCATGGCCCAGATGAAGACCTTGACCATCGTGTAGCTCGAGTCGACCGACATGGAGTCGATCTCCCCCTGCGACGCCAGCACCGAGGCGACTTCCGGGGCGCTATTGCGCACGCGGAAATGCTCCAGTCCGCGAATCACACGGTTGATGAGGTAACTCTCGTCCGGGCGGATTGGCAGTTTCGCCAGGTGCTCGAGATACTTGGGCACGTCGTCGGCCGTAATGTCCTGGCCCAAATCCATGGGCAGCAGATCGAGCAGCATGGCGCGGCGCTGCCGAGCGACCTTCTGCAACTTCAGCCCCAGCACGGCGAAGGACCACGAGGCCAGCAGGACGACGGCCGGCGGCACCCAACCTCGTTCGAGCACGAGGTCGCCCAGGTAGGTACCGCGCAGGGGATACAACACACCACAAACGACGATCGTGACGGCCAGGGCGATGCCGCCGGAAATCAGCATGCTCACATCGCTCGAGGGGCGCATCTTGAGCAGCGATTCGGCGGCGCCCTTCACGGCCTGCGACGGTTTGGGCCTGAACTTGCGCTCGGTGGCGAGCGAGGTCGGCTCGATCTGTTCGAGGAACTTGAAGGGTTGTTCTTCGATCGACGTCTGCGCGGCGCCGCTGCCCTGCGGAGCACTGACGTCGACGGGCGCTGGCGTGGCCGGTCGTGGAACGGACGCCGCAACGGGGGCATCCGCAAGGCTGCCCGGCACGGTGAAGGGGGCCTTGCAATGCGGGCAATTGACGCGGCGGCCGACATGCTGTGGACCGACGCGAATCACCTTCTGGCAGCTTGGACAGCCGACTTGCAATGACATTTCGCCAGGCCCCACTCGGTCGAGCGTGAGGAACGAAGGGGAAATCTCGGGGCGCATCACGTTGGGCCATCGCGCGCCGTCGCGGGAGCGTGCCATACCTGAGCGTGCCGCGCGGAATCGCCGACACGCTGAAGATGCTGCCTCGGGACCGCGCCATTTTAGCAACGGTGCGCGCCGGGTTCCCCACCATTTCCGGGCGAATTTTTCGGGAGCGCATGAAGGTCGGCTGGTGACCGATGCACGCTGGGCGCGAGTCCGACGGACGTGGCAGACCGGGCGGTTAGCGCCGCGGCCCCATTGCGTCGCCGTCGTGTTCTTCGCAGGGGGCGCTTACCACTTGAGACCGAACTTCTCGCCGCCTGAAGATGCCTTGCGGCCCCCCTTGAGCAGGTTGGGATCGGTCTTCTTGACGGGGGGCAGGGCGTTGATCGCCTCTTCGGCTTCGGCAGCGGCGTCTTTCTTGATCGGCTCGGGACGGGCCTGCAGGGCCTTGATCGAGAGGCTGATCCGCTGCGCGTCCTGATCGACGGAGATGACCTGCGCCTCGATCTCGTCTCCTTCCTTGACGACATCCGCGACGCGGAAGACCCGCTTGTGGGCGAGCTCGGAGATGTGGACGAGTCCCTCGATACCCGGCTCGAGCTCGACGAACGCGCCGAACTCCATCAACTTGGTCACGCGCCCGCGGACCGTGGCGCGGGGGGGATACTTGGCGGCAACTTTGTTCCAGGGGTTCTCGAACAGGTCGCGCATGCCGAGGCTGATCTTGTGCGTATTGGGATCGATCCGTTCGACGATCACGCGGACCTTCTGCCCCACTTCGAGCAGATCGCTGGGATGCTTGACGCGGGCCCAACTGAGCTTGCCGACGTGCAGCAGGCCATCGACGCCCCCCAGATCGACGAACGCGCCGAAGTCGCGGATATTGCGGACCACGCCTTCGCGAATTTCGCCCGGCTGGAGTTCTTCGAGCAGCTTCTTCTTATTCTCGGCCTGCTCGCGCTCGAGCACGGCGCGGCGGCTGAGGACCAGATTGCGTCGCTCGGGATTTGCCTCGGTGATGACGCAGGTGAAACGCTCTCCCACGAGCGTGCCGAGATCCTCGATGCGATAGAGCGAGGCCTGACCGGCGGGAATAAAGCCGCGCAGGTTGTTCACCTCGCACTCGAGGCCCCCTTTGTTGTGCCCAGTGACGCGCACGTCAACGAGCATGCCTTCGGCAATGTCAGACCAATCAGCGACATTCGCCGCGGCGCCGGCCAGGCCCAGCTCGTAGAGTCCCTCTTCCGCGTCGAAGCGTTGCACGACGGCCTCGACCTCGGCGCCGATCTCCGGCGGCTTGGTGAACTGTTTGAGGGGAATGACCCCTTCGTTGCGATTGCCCAGATCGATGAAGACGAATTCGTTGTGCTGCGAGACGATGCGACCTTTGACCCGGGTATCGTTGGTCAGTTCCTCGCTCGTGCTGGCGGTTTTCGTGCTGCCGGTCAGGATGTCGTCGAGCGCAAGATCGCCCAGGGCGTCTTGTAGTTCTTGCTCGAGTTCGGGAGGCAGATTGTGGCGCTTGTTCGGGGGTGGGAAGCGCTTGTTCGCCGGTGCGATGGGCTCTTCGTCGACATTCGCGCGGCGGCGACGCTCGGCGGCCGCCGCGCGCAAGGCACGTTTGTCCGTGCGGGGTTCGTCGTCCCCTGCCTTTTCCTGTTCCGCAGGGGATGTCTGAGGAACGGGGCCGGCTGCTTCCGCGGGTTCATCGGTCGGGGAGTAGCTGGCCGGAGCGGCTGAGGCTACTGTCGCTACCTCCGCGGGCGCCGGTGCTTGTGTCTCGCCGCTCGTCGTCAGCGTGGGCAACGCGGGCTGAGGCTTTCCCTGGTCGCGCTGAGAACCAATACGAATTCGTCGTGCCGCCGATGACGATTCGTCTACTTCCTGCGCCGCCGCGGCCTGAGTCACTTCCGTCTCGGGCGATCCTTCCTCACGCTCAACGTCGTCTACCATGTCAAAATCCCTCGCCATCGAACTCCCCCCGCGTCGGCCGACCGGCCGGCGGATAGACCCGTTAATCTAGACCAATTCTGCCACGTGGGGAACTCCCGGCAAGGTAGGGTGTAGCCAGCGTGGTGACTAAACCGCCTGGGGAGATCTGGAGTTTTCGGTAGAGGGTAAGTTCGTCGCGTTTCCGCAGTATGGTATTCCGCGGGATCCCGCCTCACGCCCCCTACCCACTCCGCGAATTCTCCGCACCCCCTACAAAAGGCTCGAAGGCTTGGTAGACCGGCAGTTTCATTGCCCAAAGGCTCGAATGAGGTTAGCCTTAAAAACAGTACCCCTACGAGCGGCCCTACTTACTGCCGCACCTTGCAGCGAGCAACGCTACTGAGCCATTCTTCGAACGTGGGCGACTGACAACTCGGTCCCCTTCTCTTTCGTTCGCAAGTCCTTATCGCGACCGTTGCGTCACGCGAACGGTTACCTCTCTACTTTGTTCCGCGACTTCATTACGTCAAAGGGGGCGAACTATGTTGAGTTCAGCCTTGTCGACCGGCCAGCAGTTCCGCCGTCCATGTGGCGAAACGACGATCTGCCTGGGAGTGTTCCTGGCATTGAGTGCGATGGTCGATATCGCCCGCGCCGATTTGTTGATCACAAACTGGCGAGGCAACTCGGTACTGCGCTACGACGATACCACGGGCGCATTTCTCGGCGAACTGGTCGCGTCAGAAAGTGGCGGTTTGAAACGTCCGATCGGCCTGGCGGTGGGTCCCGACGGCCTGCTCTACGTGAGCGGGAGCGAGTCGGACAACATCCTGCGTTACAACCTTCAGACCGGGGCGTTTGTGGACGAATTCGTCGGCTCCGGCCCCGACGGCATCGACTATCCTCTCAGCATTCATTTTGGTCCGGATGGCCATTTGTATGCCGGCAGCTTTGGCACGCAGTCGATCCGCAAGTATGACGGCACGACGGGAGCTTTTCTGGGCACCTGGGCCACCGAGCCCTCGCTCAACGATCCACTCGACTTCACTTTCAGTTCCACGGGCCAGTTGTTTGTCAGCGGCTATGCCTCGGGTGCGCTCTATCACTTCGACGCAGCGGGGAATTTCGTGCAGAAGCTGGCCGAGGAGTTCGGTGACAGCGAACCGTGGGGAATCACCTTCGGACCAGATGGCAATCTGTATGCGGCCAGCTACCTGCTGAACGGCATCGGACGGCTGAATGGAACGACGTTCGAGTACATCGACACGTTTGTCGACGAAGTGACGCTGGCAGGTCCGGGCAGCATCGCATTCGGCCCTGACGGCAATCTTTACGTAGCCAACTGGAATGTGAACAACGTACACCGTTACGATGGCGTTACCGGCACGTTCCTCGGCGAGTTCGTCGCGAAAGGCAGTGGTGGATTGTTCGGCCCCAAGGCAATTCTATTCGTCAACGTGCCCGAGCCAGCGACATGGGTCATGGCGCTAACTGGCTTGCTGGCGATGCCATTCTTGCTTCGTTCACGCCACAGGGGCGTGCGAGCATAGTCGGTTCGCGGCACCAATTACTTACTGAGCTCTGGATGGCAAGGACGGTGCGTCGGCCCGAAGCTGGCGCGCCCGGCAGGTCATCACGGCATCAAAACGCTAACGACGACTCGATGGGGCGCTGGCTCCTTCGCTCCTTATCAGTACCCGGCTCGCTGGGCTATGCTCGCGATCTGGCCTGATGTGGGACGTCGCCCTATTAGTGCCACTCGCGAAAGGTGCGGGAACATGGAATTCGACCGTCAGGCCTTCGGACCGGCCGCTGCGGCGCTCTTGCCGGCTGGGCACGTCAATGATTTGGGTCCTGGGCGTCCGAACTCGGCGGTTCGTGCGTCGCTCGAGGGGCTGACGGTCGACGAACTGTTTGCGGGACAGAAGATCGTCGACGGGGCGATGGCGAGGTGTTGCCTCTCCGCCCTATGGCTCTATCACGATTATCTCGACGAGTCGCACGCGCTGAGCCAGGAGATCGAGACCCCTTCGGGCAGCTACTGGCACGGGATCATGCACCGCCGAGAGCCCGACAGCTCGAACGCCAAATACTGGTTCCGCCGCGTTCGCCAGCACGAGATTTTTCCGGCTTTGGCGGCAGATGCCCGACAGTTGGCCGCCAAAGAACCAGGACTCGATCGGTCGGCCGAATTCCTTCGCGAGCAGACGGAATGGGCCCCTAACGCCTTCGTCGACCTGTGCGAGCATGCCCGGCTTGGGCGCTCGCCGGCGGCAAGTCTGTGCCAGGCAATCCAGGAACGGGAGTGGCAACTCCTGTTTACCCATTGCTTTCGAGGAGTGGTCAGGGGATAGGGGGAGTAGTCCCAACATATTTCCCCTGTCCCCCCTGCCCACTATCCACTGACCCCTGACCACTCTCTACCTGCCGCAAGTGCTTGCAACTCCTTAAGTTTTACTTGTTTCGGTGCTCGGGTGGGCTAGAATATACCCCACCTTCGGAACAGGGTACCCGAGCACACTCGAGGCAGAGCCGATGCTCCAATTCGATTTTGAGAACAGTGTTGGATACTGGATCTTCGCCACGGCGCACGAGCTTTCGTGCGCCATGAACGAAGAGCTCCAGGCCCATGGCATCACCTACCGTCAGTGGGAGGTGCTGGCCTGGATTTCCGTCGCGGGGGAGATGTCGCAGAGCGAGCTGGCCGCGCGGATGGGCATTGAAGCCCCCACGTTGGTTGGGGTGCTCGACCGCATGGAGCGGGACGGCTGGATCACGCGGACCCCCAGCGACTCGGACCGGCGCAAGAAGATCATCCGCACGACCGATCGGGTAGAACCGGTCTGGTCGCAGATGGTCGCTTGCGGCCTGAAGATTCGCCAAAAGGCGACGCGGGGATTGAGCCAGGAGCAGTTACAGACACTGCGCGAGACGCTCGCCGCCGTGTGCGAAAATCTCGGTTCAATGAAGCCACACCTACGCGAAGCCACGCAGGTCACCACCGAAGCACTGACCTGATTGGCTCGACCACGCCGGCACGAGGGACCGTAGCGCCGTAGCAGGCCGCCTTCCAGCGGCCGTTGCGCGCTGGTTCCTGCGCCCGATGACGTACTGTCGCATGTTACCCACCCTCGTTCGATCAGCCCGCTCGGCACGAACCCCTCGGTATTTGCCGCTGGCGCTGTTGCTGTTGGTGGGCTGCAGCGGCCCGCCGGCCGCGGTGGAGACGGCGCCACAAAACAACGTGAACGTCGTGGCGGTGCGCGCCGACCATGTGACGCCGGAGCTGATGGCGGTCGGCACGATCATGCCCGTCGAGCGCAGCCGAGTGGCGGCGGCAGCCGAAGGGAAGGTGATCAAGTTCCCCCATCGGGTCGGCGCCTTCGTGCGCGAGGGAGAGTTGCTGGCGGAACTGCGCACCGTGACGCTGGCCATCGAGTTGGAGGGGGCGCGGGCCCTGTTGCGTCAGCGCGAGCAGGACTATCAGCGGACGAAGGTCGGTTTTCGCTCAGAAGAAAAATCGCAGGCCGAAGCCAAAAAGCTGGCGGCGGAGGCGACGATGAATCTGAACGAGTCGGCGCTGCGCCGCCTCCAAGATCTGCGCGCGAAATCAGAAAACGCCGTCAGCCAGCAGCAACTCGAAGAAGCGCAGTTTCAGCTCGAGAACGCCAAGCAGCTTTTTGCCGAGGCCGAAGCGGCGCATGCCCTGACCGTGGCCGGCAATCGCACCGAAGAGATCGATGCCGCACGGGCCGCCGCCGACGTGCAGCAACAGGAAGTGCTGCGTCTCGAGGACGAGATGCAAAAGCGGAACGTGGTGGCGCCGTTCTCGGGCTTCATCGTCGAAAAGAATATCGATCTGGGAGAATGGGTACCGCTCGGCGGACCGGTCGCCACGATCGTGAATCTCGACGAGGTCGAGGTGCAGGTCAACGTCGAGGAATCGTACATCGCCGAGATTCGGCTCGATCAGGAAGTCGAGGCGCGCATCGACGCCTTGAAGGGCGAAGTGGTGCGCGGCGTCGTGCGGCAGGTGGTGCCGCGTTCCGACTGGTTGACTGGCAGCCGCAGCTTTCCGGTCATCGTGCGGATGAAGAACACGATCGAAAACAATCAGCCTCGCCTGCGCGAGGGGATGGTGGCGCGGATCACCTTCCGGGGCGAGGCACAATCGGCCCTGCTGGCCCACAAAGACGCCATCGTCCGCAGTCTGAACGGCACGCTGGTTTACGTCGTCGGCCCCGACAACAAGGTGCGGGCCGTGGCAGTGCGCGAAGGCGCCAGCAGCGGCGAGTACATTGCCGTGGAAGGTGACTTGCGGAGTGGCGATCTGCTGGTGACCGAGGGAGTTGAACGGCTCCGCCCGTTCGACGAAGTCGCCATCTTGAACCTGGACGACGCCTCGCGCGCGGTGGCCACCGAATCGATTCCAGCGACGCGCACGACGAACGTCGGTGGCGAGTAACCGACTCGCGAGATTCCGCACCGCTCGGACACCGCTCGCCGGCCCTGCCACGCCGCGCTGAATCTTCATGGAGTGGCGCGGCCCCTTGCGCTGCCGGCGGGGTTATAATGTGAGCCTGTCCCCGCGTCCCTCCGGCCCGTAGCCTGCCTTCCGCGATCCCGCCATGCAGATTGCCGACTTCTCGATTCACAACCCGGTGAAGGTCGCGGTCGGCGTGGTGCTGGTCTGCCTGTTCGGCATCGTGGCGATGCTGAATATCCCGGTGCAACTGACGCCCGAGGTGACGCGACCGGTCATTAGCGTGCGCACGCGCTGGGCCGGCGCGAGCCCCGAAGAGGTGGAGAAGGAGATCGTCTCGAAGCAGGAGCAGCAACTGCAGGACGTCGAAGGGATGATCGACTTCCGCAGCACCTGCCAGGAGGGGCAGGGGGAAGTCGAGATGGAGTTCGAAGTCGGCACCGACATCGATGCCGCGCTGGTCCGCGTGACCAAGCGTCTCTCGCAGGTCCGCGATTATCCCGACGATGCCGACGAGCCCTTCGTGCGCACGGTCAGCGCGAACGGCTCGCCCATCGCGTGGTTCTCGTTGCTGCCGGTCGCGCCGACGCATGCCGAGGTGCGCGCGTTGCTGGAGGCGAATCCTCATTTGGCCGAACCGCTCGCGCCGCTTCTGGCGCGAGAATCGATCCACGTGCCGATGCTGTACGAGTTGGCAAAGCATCATCCGGAAGTACAGGAACTGATCCGGCACGACGTCGATCCGTCGCGTCTGCGGACGTTCGCCGAGGACAACATCGCCGCGCGCCTGCAGCGCGCGCACGACGGCGTCGCCGCGAGCGACGTCTATGGCGGGCGAGAATTCGAGCTGCGCGTGATCTTCGATCCCGTCCGTTTGGCGGCGCGCAAGATCACGGTCCCTCAGCTACGCGACGCACTGCTGCGCGAGAACCGCAATGTCTCGGGGGGGGACGTGTGGGAAGGGAAACGGCGCTATCTCGTGCGCACGTTGGGATTGTTCTCCGATCCGCAGCAGGTGGCCGACACGATCGTGGCCTATCGCGACGGCGCGCCCGTTTACGTCCGCGACCTGGCCACGGTCGAACTCGCCAGCACGAAGCCCGACAGCCTAGGGCGCGAACGTGGCGTGAACATGCTCTCGGTCAACGTTCAGCGCAAGCAGGGCGCCAACGTGATGGACGTGATGGCCGCGGTGCGCGAAGAGGTGCGATCGCTCAACGAGGGGTTCCTGGGCCGCAACGGCCTGCAACTCGTGCAAACGTACGACGAGACGGTCTACATCAGCTCGGCCATGTCGCTCGTCACCGACAACCTGGTCGCGGGGAGCGTGCTGACGGCCCTGGTGTTGCTCGTCTTCATGCGGAGTGGCCGCTCGACGCTGGTCATCTGCCTGGCGATACCAATTTGCGCGATGGGTACGTTCGTCGTCATCCGCCTGCTGGGGCGTTCGATGAACGTGATCAGCCTGGCCGGCATGGCATTTGCCGTCGGCGTGGTGGTCGATAGCGCCACGGTCGTGCTCGAGAACATTTACGTTCGCTACCAGCGCGGCGAGAGCGCCTTCACGGCCGCCAGTCGCGGCACGAGCGAAGTCTGGGGGGCGGTGCTGGCCGGCACGCTGACGATGCTGGCCGTCTTCCTGCCGGTGATTTTCATCCAGGCCGAGGCCGGACAATTGTTCCGCGATATTTCGATCGCCATCAGCGCCGGCGTGGCGATCAGCCTGCTGGTAACCCTCACCGTGGTGCCGAGCGCGGCGTGTCACCTTCTGCAACATGGCGAAGTGGCGCGCAACCGCGAGGAAGATCGCTCGCTGGGGACGCGCCTCTGGCGCGTGTTGGATCGGTGGATGACGCCGTTCAGCTACCTTGGCGAGCGCTTTACCACGGCGCTGTTGTGGGCGACCGACCGCTTGCAGTCGGGCAACCTGAGCCACGGCACGATGATCGTCACGTGGCTGCTCTTTGCGGCCGGAGCGATCATGCTCGTGCCGAGCCGCTATGTCCAGCTCGAACATTGGCCCTGGTACTATCCGGTCCCCAGTCTGCTGGGGCTGACGATCGCGGTGGTGTCGACGCTGCTGTTCCTGCCCCTGGCATTTCGCTCGCGGCGCGTGGCGGTGGCGATCATGTCGATCGTGCTGGGCATGGGGATCAGCTACCGTTTGATGCCCGAGGCCGAGTATCTGCCGGCGGGCAACAAGAACCTCGTCTACGGCCGCATGCAGCCTCCGCCGGGCTACAACGTGGATCAGCTCGTGGGGCTGGCCCGGCAGGTCGAGGATCGTCTGCGCGCGAACTGGGAAGCGCTGCCCAATAGCGCCGAAGCGGCCAGGCTCGAGGGCCCCCCCTTGGCAACTCTTTCGGTGACGGCGCGCGGTCGCACGCTGGTCGTGGCGGCTCGTTCGGCCGATCCCGAGCGCGCGAGCGAAATGGTGCCCTTGGTGCGCCGCGCCATCGCCAAGCTGCCAGGCGTGCTGACATCGGTGAGCCAGACGAGCTTGTTCGAGCGTGGGCTTTCGGGGGGGCGCACGATCGATATCGAAATCTCCGGCCCCAAGCTGGCCACGCTCGTGGGGCTGGGGCAAGAGATCATGTCGGGCGTGCAGCGCATTCTGCCCGCCGAAACGACGGAGACCTCGGTACAGCCCATTCCGGGACTCGACCTGGGCAGCCCCGAGTTGCACGTGCGCGTGCGTCCCGAAAAGGCCGCGCAGCGCGGCATCAGCACATCCGATTTGGGCTACTCGATCGATGCCCTGGTCGATGGCGCTTACGCCGGCCCCTACTGGCACGAGCAGAAAGAGATCGAGCTCGTGCTGTACGGACAAGCGGCCTTCAGCGAACGGACGCAGAACGTCGAGCAATTGCCGATCGCCACGCCGACGGGCGAGGTGATCTCGGTCGCCGACGTGGCCGACGTGCGACTCGCGAGCGGACCGGAGCAGATCAGCCGTATCGATCGCGAGCGGGCCATCACCATCCAGGTGCGCCCGGGGACCGGCGTCGCGCTCGAAGGGGCGATGAACCGCATCCAGCGCGAAGTGCTCGATCCGATTCGCGCCGCGGGTTTGCCGCCGGGCTATCACCTGAACGTGGCGGGCACGGCCGACGACCTGATCCAGATGCGCACGGCGATGTCGGGGAGTCTCCTGTTCGCCTTGCTCATCACCTACTTGTTGATTGCCGGGCTGTACGAGTCGTTCCTGTATCCGCTCGTCATCATGATCAGCGTGCCGATGGGGGCCGTCGGGGGCTTTCTCGGCTTGTGGCTGTTGAACCTGGTCACCGTGCAGCGGCTCGATTCGTTGACGATGCTCGGCTTCGTGATCCTCATCGGCACGGTCGTGAACAACGCGATTCTGATCGTCGATCAAACGCTCGTGTACATTCGCCGCGACGGGGCACATCACCGCGATGCCGTCCGCGAGAGCGTGCGCGGACGCGTGCGACCGATCTTCATTACCACGCTCACGACGTTGATCGGGTTGTTCCCCTTGGTCGTCTCGCCCGGGGCGGGGAGCGAGTTGTACCGCGGCATGGGCACGGTGCTCTTCGGCGGGCTGGTGGTTTCGACCTTTTTCACGCTGCTGCTGGTGCCGCTACTTTTCTCGCTCTTCTTCGAGATGCGAGCGCGACTGTTTGGCCGCGGCATCTCCGCATCGTCGCTGGCCGCGGTAGCGGCCCTGTCGGGTGGCGACGACGAAACCGTAACGGTGATTCCGACGCGAAACGAGGACACCGCCGTGGTGGAAACCCTTTGATTTCGGCGGTCGGACAGGGGCTGGTACTTTTTTTCAGGAGCTTAGGCGGATGAATCGTTTGCTCGGTGGCGCGGCCTTGGCCGCCTTGTGCGTCTCGTCGGTCGTGGGCGGTTCGGTAGCGGCAGATCATCTGCGCGATCTGCAAACCGCGGCCATCAAGGAACATCGCGCGGCGTGGGGCCACTGGGGAGCGAATCCCGACCGTTATAACGGCTGGTTCTCGCACAGCAACCGTTTGATTCCGATTTACTCGTTCGGCATGACGCTCGACGAGGTGAAGGGAGAGCAGAGCCTCTACCGCGACGCGAAGCGCCTTGAAGCACTGTACGGCCGCCTGCCCGAGGATACGCTCAACCCGGCCGCCGAATACTTCGACCAGACCGACGTCTACCGGCTGCAGAAAATGGCCGCGGAGGCGGGCAAGAAGTACATCGTGCTGATGGTCTTCGACGGCATGGACTGGCAGACGACGCAGGCGGCCGCGATCGAGGCCGCCGGCAAGGTCGCCTACCAAGAGGGGCGCGGCACGGGACTCGCCTTCCAGGACTATCGAGGCACGACGACCGACTTCGGCTATTTCGTCACCAGTCCGCACAACGAAGGGACCAGTGTCGACGTCAGCCAGCAAACGATCGCCAACCCGGGGGGAAAAGTGCCCGGGGGTTACGATTTCAAACGAGCGGGCTCGGCCCCTTGGGAGTTGCCCACCGATCGCGCGTATCCGATTTCGGCCAGCCGCGAGCAACGGCAGGCATATACCGACTCTGCCGCCTCGGCCACGTCGCTCACCTCGGGCATCAAAACCTACAACGATTCGATCAACGTCGATCACCTGGGTCGGCAGGTCACCCCGATCTCGCGCGAGCTGCAGGAGCAGGGCTACGCGATCGGTGTCGTGACCAGCGTGCCCATCAGCCACGCCACGCCTGGCAGCGCCTATGCGAACAACGTGAACCGTTCCGATTATCAGGACATCACGCGAGACCTGGTCGGTCTGCCTTCGGTATCGCATCCGTCGAAGCCGCTGCGGGGAGTGGACGTGTTGATCGGCACGGGCGCGGGAGAGGCGAAGGAGAGCGACTCCGGACAGGGGGACAATTTCGCCCCGGGCCGGCGACACATCAGCGACGCCGATCTCGCCGCGATCGATATCGCCAAGGGAGGGAAGTATCGCGTGGCGGAGCGCACGGCAGGCAAGAATGGTCGCGAGTTGCTCCTGGAGGCCGCGAACGAGGCCGCCGCGAAGAACGAACGATTGTTCGGCTTGTTCGGCCATTTCCCCGGCTTCGGCGACAGCCATCTCCCCTTTGCCACGGCCGACGGCAAATACGACCCGACCAGCGGCCTGCGCGGTAGCGAGACTTACACCGAGGCCGACATCGCCGAGAACCCGACCCTGGCCGACATGACCGAGGCCGCGCTCGCCGTGCTCGAAAAGAACCCGAAGGGCTTCTGGCTGATGGTCGAGGCCGGAGAAGTCGATTGGGCCAACCACGACAACAACCTCGACAATTCGATCGGCGCCGTGAAGAGTGGCGCCGCGGCGTTCGAGAAGATTGTCGAATGGGTCGAGAAGCACGATGCGTGGAAAGATGCGGCCGTGTTTGTCACGGCCGATCACGGGCACTACCTGTTCCTGACGCAGCCTGAAGCGCTGCTCGATCCGACGCCGACGGCGGCCAAGTGAATTGCTTCAACAAGGGGGCATCGATGGGCGACATACTAAACGTTAATTCGTGGCTGATTCGCCTCAGTGAAGTGGGGCGATTTTGGCAGATGGATTATGAGCAACTGACGCGGCCTGAGCAGGTGTTTTTCGGCGTGTGGGAACTGGAGGCCGAAGTCAACAACGGAGGCTTCGACCAGTATTTCTATAACTCTTCAGGGGACCACGCGTTTGCGATCGTCGATGTGCTGAACGAGATCAATGCACATCAGGCCGCTGCAATCGTGCGCCAGGCCATCAGCGTGTTCAATGGTGGCATGTTTTCTCGCGAATCGGCCAAGCGACAGGAACAACTTCTCGCGCTTTCCGAAGACGCAGAAGAGGAATTCGATAGTCTAGACGAAGAGTTCTTCGAGTATCCGGACAATCTGACCGAACTGCTCTATGCGTACGTCCGTCAGCATCAGTCCGAGATTGCGGGCGTCGATAAGGTCGACCGCGAGTTTGGAATCACTTTGTGACGGGTCTTCAATGGGGTGCGGCCCAGACCGTACTCACATCTGCAAAAAATCTTGGTCCGTGGACCAAGGCCGGGTAGAATGACCGCCGCTGGTCGGCGGCCTCGTTGGGGATCGTCGCGCCGCTCGGTGTGTTCGCCTCAGTGTGTGCGGAGCACGGCCATGTTCTCGCTCGAAGATCGCCCCTATCGCCTGTGCGACCACATCTCGCGGCGCGAATGCCTGCGCGTGGGTGGCCTGAGCGCGCTGGGGCTTTCGTTGCCGGGACTCATCGCCGGCCGCCGTTCGCTGGCCTCCGAAGCACAAGCCGCGCTCGGCGGATCGTTCGGCAAGGCGAAGTCCTGCATCATCCTCTTTCTGATGGGGGGTCCGCCGCAGCACGAGACGTGGGATCCCAAGCCCGAGACGCCGGTCGAAGTGCGGGGCGATCTCAAGCCGATCGAATCGCGCACGCCGGGCCTGATGGTTGGCGAGCTGATGCCGCGCACGGCGCTCATGACCGATCGCATCGCGGTGCTGCGGGCCATGTCGACGCACGACAACGCCCACTCGTCGAGCGGCTACTGGATGCTGACCGGCACGCCGCACGTGCCGATGAATTCGGAGAACGCGCTACCCGGCGCGCCGAACAACTGGCCCTCGCTCGGCGGCATCGTGCAGCACCTGCGGCCACACTCGCTTCCCTTGCCGGCGGCTGTGACGCTGCCCGAGGAAATCTGGAACACGGGCCGCATCGTCTGGCCGGGTCAGGATGCTGGGTTCCTCGGCCTGCGTTCGCATCCTTGGCTGCTGACGTGCGATCCGAACTCGCCGGAGTTCCAAGTGCCCGGTACGCGTTTGCCGGCCGAGATTCCCGCGGCACGCTTCGACGAGCGGCGCTCGCTACTGGCGACGATGAACGAGCATCTCGACGGGATCGAGCGCAGCGGTGGCCCGAGTCGCTGGGACACGGTCTCACAGCAGGCGATCGATATCATGGTTTCGCCAGCCGGTCGCAAGGCGTTCGACATCAACGCTGAAAGTGACGCCACGCGCGATCGCTACGGCCGCAGCCGGTTCGGGCAAAGCGTGCTGCTGGCGCGGCGGCTGGTCGAGGCGGGGGTCTCGCTCGTGCAGGTGAACTGGACGCGTCCCAAGACCGACGCAGATGTGAACCCGGTCTGGGATACGCACAGCGACAACGCCAAGCGGCTGAAGGAAGACCTCATGCCGCCGATGGATCTCGCGTACACGGCGCTGCTCGAAGATCTCGAACAGCGCGGACTGCTCGACGAAACGCTCGTCGTCTGGATGGGTGAGTTCGGCCGCTCGCCGAAGATCAACGCCCTGGCCGGCCGCGATCACTGGGGGCACGTCTACTCCGCGGCACTCGCGGGTGCCGGCGTGCAGGGTGGGACCGTCTTCGGCGCCTCGGACAAGCTCGGCGGTCAGCCCAGCGTCGGCCGCACGGAGCCGCAGGACCTTTCGGCCACGATCTTCCACAGCCTGGGCTTCTCGCCCGACACCGAAATGCACGACACCCTCGGCCGCCCCATTCCGATCAGCCGCGGCCGGGTGATCCACGAAGTGCTGGTGTAGGTCCGGCACTTCATGTGTGAGGGAGTCCACCCAACTTCGCGGGTGGCATACGGCAGTGGCACAAAGTTCAGACTGCTCGCCCTAACAGCCGATCGACCGCCGCGCCGATATCGTCGTGTACGATGAGCGATTCGCCCACCAGCATGGCTTTCACTCCGGCGGCTTGCAGGCGTTCGACGTCGGCTCGCGTGCGGATGCCGCTTTCGGCCACCACGACGCATTCGTCGGGGATGCGCTCTTTCATCCGCAGGGTGTGATCGAGATCCGTCACGAAGGTGCGCAGGTCACGATTGTTGATGCCGACGAGCGTCGCCCCGGCGTCGAGCACTCGCGGCAGGTTCTCGGGCTCGTACAGCTCGACGAGGGGTGTCATGCCCAGCTCGACAATCAGGTTGTGCAGGCTGCGCAGTCCGCAGTCGTCGAGGCACTCGGCGATGAGCAGGACGGCGTCGGCGCCAGTCGCGCGCGCCTCATACACCTGCCACGGATCGAGAATAAAATCTTTCCGCATCGCCGGCAGTGAAATAGCGGCCCGCACCGCGCGGAGATGCTCGAGCGAGCCTTGAAAAAATTGCTCGTCGCAGAGCACGCTGAGGCACGAGGCGCCGTGCGCTTCGTAGGTCGTGGCGATGGCGACGGGATCGAAGTCCGGGCGAAAGACGCCCTTCGAGGGGCTGGCCTTCTTCACCTCGGCGATGAGCTTGATCGGGCCGTCGGCGGCCAAGGCGCCGAAGAAATCGCGTGGGGCAGGCGCACTCGCCGCGGCGGCGCGCAGCGCGTCGAACGAGGTCGACGACTTCAGTCGTTCGATCTCAATTCGCTTCTGCGCGACGATTTTGTCGAGGATCGTGCTCACGACTCGCTCAATGTTTGAAATGTCGTCGACCGGTGAAGATCATGACCAGCCCGTGTTGGTCGCAGGCGGCGATTGAATCGGCGTCGTTCTTCGATCCGCCCGGCTGAATGAAGGCGGTCACGCCGGCCGCGGCCGCGATCTCGATCGAGTCGGGGAAGGGGAAGAAGGCGTCGGAGCCGAGCGCGGCCCCTTTGGCCAGGCTGCCCGACTTCTCGATGGCGATGCGTACCGAGTCGACGCGGCTCATCTGTCCGGCACCCGCGCCACGGAGGGCACGATCCTTGGTCAGGACGATGGCGTTCGACTTCACATGCCGCACCAGGTTCCAGGCGAACCGCAACTCGGCTAGCTGCGCGTCGGTCGGCTGCTTCTGCGTAACTACTTGCCATTCGGCTTCCGGATCGGCCAGCACGTCGCGATCTTGCACGAGCAGCCCGCCGGCGACCGAGCGGTATTCGAGCATCGCTTGCTGGGCCTCGAGCGGGCCGACGTCCAAGAGTCGCACGTTCGATTTCCACTTGGGCTTGGTCGTCAGGATCTCGACCGCGGCCGGCTCGAAGCCCGGCGCGACGATCGCCTCGACAAACAGACCCGGCTCGGCAAGCTGCTCGGCACAGGCCCGGTCGAGCGTGCGGTTGAAGCCCAGCACGGAACCGAAGGCGCTGACCGGATCCCCCGCCATGGCGCGACGCAGCGCTTCCGCCAGTTGCTCGTGCTCGGCGGCTCCACAGGGGTTGTTGTGCTTGACCACCGATACGGCCGGGCTGCCAAAGCTGCGGGCGATGGCCAGCGCGCTGTCGAGATCCAACAGGTTGTTGTACGAGAGCTCTTTGCCGTTCAACTGCTTCGCGCCGGCGAGCGTGTCGCTGCCGGCCCGCGGATCGACATACCAGGCCGCCTGCTGATGCGGATTCTCGCCGTAACGCAACGTGGCGCGGCGTTCCTGGACGAGATTCAAAACCGCCGGGAAGGGCCCCTCGGCCAGCTCGCGGGCAAAGTAGTTCGAGATGGCCCGGTCGTAGCGCGCCGTGTGCTCGTAGGCAGCTCCTGCCAAACGGCGTCGCAGGGCGTAGCTCGTCTTGCCGGTGGCCTTCAACTCGGCCAGTACGTCGGCGTATTGTTCCGTGCCGGTGACGATCGTCGTGAAGGCGTGGTTCTTCGCCGCGCCGCGGATCAAGCTGGGCCCGCCGATGTCGATGTTCTCGATCGCATCTTCGTCGGTGACGTCGGGGCGCGCGACGGTGGCCTCGAACGGGTAGAGGCTCACCACCACTAGCTCGAACGTGAGGATGCCATGCTCGGCCAGCACGCGCTGGTCGTCCTCGCGATCGTGACGGCAGAGGATGCCGCCGTGGATCTTGGGATGGAGCGTCTTGACACGGCCATCCATGATCTCGGGAAAGCCGGTATAAGCCGAGACGTCGCGAACGGGCAGGCCTTCCCCCTCGATGAATTTTCTGGTTCCCCCGGTGCTGAAAAGTTCCACGCCGGCGGCGACAAGGCCACGCGCGAAATCGCCCAGACCATCTTTGCTGCTGACGCTGATAAGGGCGCGACGGATCGGCGGAGAGTTTTCATCGGCGGAATTCGTCATGGGTGTTCGGCGCGGGCTGACAGGTTTGAGAGGAACAGCCGCGGCCAGGTTCGCCGCGGAACCTTCATTAAAGAGAGTACCGGCCGGCGGTCAACCACCTTGGGCTACGAGAGCCCACAAGACGGCTCGCGCGGAGCATTCGACTCTTAACGCAAAGACGCCAAGGCGCAGAGACGCAAAGTCTCAGAGACGGGAGACTTGCAATTCGGAGTGAAACGCAAGAGCTTGCCATTCACTCGTTCAAGAGAAGTCATGTTTGACTCCCAGCTTTCGGCCCGAACTTTGCGTCTTTGCGTCTTTGCACCTTGGCGTCTTTGCGTTGAAAAACTCCACGGCTCCGCGCGAGCCCCTTTTTTTCCGCAGAATCGCTCGATCCGGCCCGGGGGCAGACCTATAGTTGAGGTGTGGCCCGAGGTTGCCCCTGTTTTCCGCTTCGCCGCGGCGGAACAGGCTCTGGCCACTTTGCCTGCGAGGCCCGCATGCGCAGTACCTTGGAAAGATTTCGACTGACACGGCGGCGGTTTGCTTTTTGGGCTGGGCTGGGATTGTTCCAACTCGGCGAGAAACTGCAGGCCGACGAACTCGATCGGCTGGCGGCCGCGCTGATGCGGGGGACCGATCCGGCCAAGGCGATCACCCGGTCGCCCGAGCATTGGACCTTGGCCACCAACCGCACGTGGCGCTGGTTCGTGCGCGAGAACCTGATCGACGACAAGTGGGTCGTCACCGGCATCACGACGCCCATCCATCGCTCGACCGGCGAGCGCTACACCGGGCACACCGGCTATCTTGAAGATGAGCTGGTGCCCGACGGGGTGCGCTTCGGCGACGAGACACTCGAGGGTTCGCTGGTCGAGGATGAGACCGTCTCGGCCGCGGAGCCCGGTCATCCTACGGCCGAGCGCCGCGAGCGGCATGGCCGTCCGCCGAGCAAGTGGCTCCGCAGCCTGAACGCCGACGAGCTGCGGATCTTTCTGGCCAAGATCGACGTGCCGGAGACGGGCGTGAGTGGCATGACCTTCTGGGAACATCTGACGCGCGACCACAGCTTCGATCCCGACCGCATCGTGGGTCTCGACGAAGAGGAGCAGATGCGACTCCACTCGGCGGCCCACTACGGGTATTGAGACGTGAAGAAGACAAGCTCACGTGGAGGCGCGGAGAGGTGCCTTTCGGCATCGATCGTCAGTGAAATGGTTGCGTGAGCGATCCCTCCGTCAGTTATCATGTTGGCGGAGGTATAGGCATGCTTTCTCCGCGACTCCGCGTCTCCGTGTGCGCTTTGCTGATCGTCGTTTGCATGGCTGGCGTTGCGCGCATGGGTGTCGCCGCCGAACGGCCGAATGTGCTGGTGATCCTGACGGACGATCAGGGTTGGGGCGATCTCAGCATGCATGGCAACACGAACCTGGCGACGCCGCGGATCGATTCGCTGGCCCGCGACGGGGCGGAGTTCTTGAACTTCTATGTCTGCCCGGTCTGCTCGCCGACCCGGGCCGAGTTTCTCACGGGGCGCTATCATCCGCGCGGCGGTGTGTCGAGCACCTCGACTGGGGGCGAACGGCTCGATCTCGATGAAGAGACGATCGCCCAGCTATTTCAACAGGCCGGCTACGCGACAGGCGCGTTTGGCAAATGGCACAACGGTACGCAATGGCCCTACCACCCGAATGCCCGTGGCTTTGACGAATACTACGGCTTTTGCTCGGGGCACTGGGGGCACTACTTTGACGCGCCACTCGAGCACAACGGCCAACCGGTGCGCGGACGTGGCTTTACTGCCGACGATTTCACCGACCATGCGATCGCGTTCCTCGAAGCCCATCGTGACGAGCCCTTCTTCTGCTACCTGCCGTTCAATACGCCCCACTCGCCGATGCAGGTGCCGGAGCGATTCTACGAGAAGTTCGCCAGTACCGCGCTGAAACTGCGTCACGAGGGCAAGCAGGAAGAAGACGAGGCGTTCACGCGCGCGGCCTTGGCCATGTGCGAGAATCTCGACTGGAACATCGGCCGCGTGCTCGACAAGCTCGACGAGTGGCAACTCGCCGAGCGCACGATCGTGGTCTACTTCCACGACAACGGCCCCAACGGCTGGCGATGGAACGGTGGGTTGAAAGGACGCAAGGCCTCGACCGACGAAGGAGGCGTTCGCTCGCCGCTGTTCGTACGCTGGCCGGGAAAGATCGAGCGAGGAGTCCAGTTCGCCACGCCAGCCGCGGCGATCGACTTGTTGCCGACGCTGCTCGATCTGGCGGGCATCAGAGAACGGCCGGCCAAGCCGCTCGATGGTGTGAGTCAGGCCGAAAGGCTGATGGGCAGAGGAGTCGATGCTACGGCCCAGCGTCTGATCTTCTCGCACTGGGCCGGCAAGGTGAGCGTGCGCGACGAGCAGTTCCGGCTCGGCGACGACGGCAAGCTCTACAACTTGACGGCCGATCCCGGGCAAACGCGCGACGTGACACAAGAGTATCCCGAGCGGGCCGTGGAATTGAAAGAGGCCGTGGCCGAGTGGCGCGACACGGTACTCGGCGAATTGGCAACACCCGACCGGCGTCCGTTCACGGTGGGTTACCGCGAGGCACTGCTGACGCAATTGCCCGCGCGCGACGGGGTGGCACAGGGTGGCATCACGCGCAGCGCCTGGGCTCCGAATTGTTCGTTTTTCACGAACTGGAAGAGCGCGGAGGATCGCATCACGTGGGATATCGCCGTCGCCACAGCCGGCCGTTACGAGGCCACGCTGCACTATACGTGCCAGACGGAAGATGTCGGCTCGACCGTCGAGTTAATCTTCGGCGATCATCGCACGGCGGCCAAGGTCACCGTTGCCCACGATCCGCCCCTCGAGGGCGCGGCGGTGGATCGAGTTCCCCGGCAAGGGGAATCGTATGTGAAAGAGTTTGTCACCCTGCCGCTCGGCACGATCGAGCTACTCGCCGATCGCGGCGAGTTGACACTGCGTGCCACGGAGATAACAGGCAAGAACGTAGCCGACGTGCGCGGCATATCGCTCAAACTCGTCGAGGAATGATTATCGCAAAGACGCGAAGAACGTTAAGCTCTCGTAGGTCAGGTACTCCGTACCTGACAATGCTCGATGTAGCCAACTCAAACCATTGTCAGGTACGGAGTACCTGACCTACATCTAAGCAAGATTCTCTTGAGATACTTCACTGCTGGACAAGCCAGCAGTGCCACGCAACGCTCCCTTTCAAAGGGGCTTCACGACGAAACCCTTCGCATACTTCACGGTGAATCTTTTTCTTCGTGGCAACTTGGCCTAGTGTTTTGTCAAAACCTGATTTTCGGGTTCCCCAGCCGGGTAGCACCGACGATAGTGCGGCGCGACATGGCGCACGACAACACACTCGAGTCGCACCGTCGTCGGTGTGGCGCAGCAACCAGAGGGTCGATCGGGCAGGCACCTTTCAGCAGCGCGGCCTCGCCACAACGTCGGCCTGGTTGAAACGAACCTCTTGTCGCTACGCGACACCGACGAGCTTCCGACTTGCGCGAGAAAAGTTTTAAATCGTCTCCGGAAACTCGTCGGTGCTACCTCCCTCGTCCACCTCCCTCGTCCAGTGTCAACCCCTGTTTTTCGGGTTCCCAAGTTCCACGCGTTCGCGATGCGAGAACCAATTTAGCAAGGGCAACCCGAACTTTTGGCTCTGACAGAGCACTAGCGCGGACGGCCGCCGCGCGGTTGTCGCGTCAATTGGCTTTCGGTGGCGACGAAGACTTGCGGGTCGTCGATCACCCAGCCGGTCGACCAGTCGCGGCCGTTGCTTTTCTGGAAGACGTCGAAGAAGACGTCGATCAGCTTCTGCGCGCGGAAGCCGTAGCAGTAGTGCGAGGCGAGGTGATCTTCCGCCGTCAGCGGATCGAGGCCTTCGCTGGCGAAGTAGTGAACGCGTCCGTCGGGGGTGAAGGTCATGCCCAGCGTGTACCAGCCTGGGGTCGCGATGCGGCGGACGATGTAGTCCTGTCCGCGTTCGCCCGCCCGCACGAGCAGGCTGGCGTATTCCGGGGTCTTCGCGTTCTTGGACATGGGATGGAACTGGAAGAAGAGGCCCGGCCAGTAGGGTTCGGTCTCGCGTTCGCCTGGCTTGGCTCCTCGGAGAGTGGCTCGCACGGCAAAGGAGGAGCCGCTGCGACGTTCCCACTCTTCGAAGGGGGGCACCCAGACGCGCACGACCATGTTGGGTGTGCGGCTGACAGAGATCGAGCCACCTCCCTTGGCCGCTTTCATATACAGATCGTCCTGCTCGGTCTTGCTGGTGGGTTGGCCAGGATTGCCCGTGAACTGCGACGCGATCAACAGCGCGCCGGTGCTCCCCTCGAGACCGCCGAACGGGGTCTCGATGCGACGGACGACGTCGGGCTGTCCACGACCGTTGCCTTCGTACCACAGGCCGTTCACCGAACGTCCCACGGGAGGACGGTTCTGGCCGGCGGTTTCCAGGTCGCCGCTGTTCTTGGGGTTGTTGTAGGTGTACGTCCAGGCGGGATCTTCGAAGTCATCGCCGCCGATCAGCACGCCCGTACCTGGCACCACCTGTCCCCAGGCGACCGTGGCCAACAGCGAGTGGCAGAAGAAGGCCAGCGCAAGCGAACGCGGGCGAATAGAAATTGCGAACGACGGCATGGCGTGATCCTCCCTGACCTTCGCCTGCGTGTAGATGTTTGGTCTCTTAGCTGAATATCGCCCGCCGTACCGTCTCGGCATCACTTTCGGCCGGGGGATGTGACGGTGAATTTGGGGGCGGAAAACCCGTAACAGGGGATGACAAGACCCGGTCGGGACGCTTACTGTCCAATCTGGCTGCTTTGGAAGCCGGCAAGCTCTTCCCGTTTTGCCTTGCTTCTCTCCACTTCTGCCGAAAATGGTTCGTGACCTTTTCGGCGAGCTTGCGGATAGCTCACCTTACGGCAAAAACCGGTGGTGTAGCAGCCAATCCACGAAGGTCAGGAATTCGGAAAGGAACAAAAGCACGATCATCGTGGTAACGGTCGAGACGATCGCCAGGGCGATCTTGTAGGGCCACGGCCAACGGCGATAACGGCGCGGCGGAGGGTGGGCCAGCGTGCTTTCGATGGCTGGGGCCTCGTAGGGATTCATGGCCATAGGGCCATTTTACCCGATTTTGGCGCCATCTCGTGACGCTATTCCCGACCTTTGCAGCCAGCTAAAATGAGGGTTTTGCCCGTGGTCGGAAAAGCTCGCTGGGAGCGTCGATGCAGCCAGGTCGGCACATATCGTTGCGCGGGGTCGAGGTCCACAACCTCAAATCGATCGACGTCGATATTCCCCACCGCCGGCTCGTCGTCTTGTGCGGCCTGAGCGGTAGCGGCAAGAGCAGCCTCGCGTTCGACACACTCTATGCCGAAGGTCAGCGTCGTTACATCGAGAGCTTCTCGGCCTACACGCGGCAGTTTCTCGAGCGGCTGGAAAAGCCGGCGGCCGAAAAGATCGACGGCATCCAGCCGGCCATCGCCGTGGGACGGAGTGGCGCGCAGCGTTCGAGCCGCTCGACGATCGGCACGGCCACCGAGGTGAGCGACTACCTGCGGTTGCTCTTCGCCCGGATCGGCCGCGTATTCTGTCTCGATTGCGGCCGGGAAGTGCGTCGCGACAACTCGCAGAGCGCGGCCGATTACCTGCTCGGCCTCCCCGTCGGCACACGCTACCTGGTGGCCTTTCCCGTCGATCGCCCGGCCGATGGCGATCTGGCCGGCACGCTCGTCACGCTGCAAGAGGATGGATTCGTGCGCGTGCTGGCCGGGGGACGGATGTTCAATCTGTCTGACGCGGGCGAGGCGACGGCTGCCATGGCCGCGGCGCTCGACGACGCGCCGCACGAAGGAGCACGAGGCAACGGCGGCCATGGAAATGGCAACGGGTTGTATACGATCGTCGATCGCTTAGCCGCGGGGAGTACGGCGGACGAGCGCGTGCGAGATTCGGTCGAGACGGCCTTTGCGAAGGGGAGCGGTCGTTGCGCGGCGTTCGTCGAACTGGCCGGCGCGGATGCCGCGACGAATGGAGACTCACTGACAGACATCACACAGCCGCTGGGGATCGAATACCCGATCGACGGCAAGCCGTGGCGGCGAATTCGCTGGAATACGCGGTTAGCCTGTGCCGATTGCGGCCGCGAGTATCCGCCGCCCGATCCGCGCCTCTACAACTTCAACAGCCCGCTCGGCGCGTGCCCGGCGTGCGAAGGGTTCGGCAACACGGTCGACGTGGATCTCGACCTGGTGGTGCCCGACCGCTCGCGCTCGATCCGCGACGGCGCGATTGCCCCCTGGAACACGCCCGCCTACGCGCACGAGCTGCAAGAGCTACTCGCGCTGGCGAAGGATTACCATCTGCCGGTCGATGTCCCCTTTTCGGAGCTGACCGACGAGCAGATCGAGCTGATTCGCCAGGGTGTGCCCGAGCGCGAGTTCGGCGGTCTGCAAGGGTTTTTCAATTGGCTCGAACGGCGCAAGTACAAGATGCACATCCGCGTCTTCTTGAGCCGTTGGCGCAGTTATCGCCAGTGCCCCGAGTGTGGTGGCGGGCGATTGCGTCCCGAGGCGCTCGCCACGCAGATCGGGGGCCGCAACATGGCGCAGTTGAGTTCGTTGCCGGTGCGCGAGGCGGTCGCGTTCTTCGAGGGGCTCTCGCTGACGGATTGGGAGCGCAGCGTCGGTCGCACGATGCTCGAGCAGATTCGCGCGCGGCTGGGATTCATGGCCTCGGTAGGATTGGGCTATCTCACGCTCGACCGTACGCTGCGCACGCTCAGCGGCGGAGAATCGCAACGCGTGGCGCTCACCTCGGCCTTGGGTTCGAGCCTGGTCGACATGCTGTACGTGCTCGACGAGCCGTCGATCGGCCTGCATCCCAGCGACACCGAGCGGCTGCTGCGTTCGATTCGCGGCCTGTGCGATCGCGGCAATACCGTCGTGGTGGTCGAGCACGAGGAGTCGATCATCCGCGCGGCCGACCAGGTGATCGAGATCGGCCCCGGCGCCGGCGAACGTGGCGGCCAGGTGGTGTTCCAGGGCACGCCCGAGGAAATGATGGCCCGCGAAGGGAGCCTGACGGGAGATTTTCTCGCCGGGCGCCGGCTCGTGCGCACGCCGAGCAAGCGACGGCAGCCCGACCATGGCTGGATTCGCGTGGCCGGGGCGCGCGGCAACAATCTGAAAAACATCACGGTCGAGTTTCCGCTCGGCGTGTTGTGCGTGGTGACGGGGGTCAGCGGAGCTGGCAAGAGCACGCTGGTCGAAGATACGCTCTATCCAGCACTCTGCCGCCGGCTGCGGAAAGATGGTGAACAGCCGGCGCCGCTCGACGATGTCTATGGCGATGGGCAGTTGGACGACTGCCAGATGGTCGATCAGTCGCCGATCGGTCGTTCGCCGCGCTCGAACCCGGTGACCTACATCAAGGCCTTCGACGAGATTCGCGCCGTCTTTGCCGAGACGGTGGACGCGAGGACGCGCAACTACACGGCCAGCCATTTTAGCTTCAATGTCGAAGGAGGGCGCTGCAATGCCTGCGAAGGGGACGGCTACCTCTCGATCGATATGCAGTTTCTGGCCGACGTCCACATGCGCTGCGATCAATGCGGCGGCACGCGCTATCGGCCCGAGATCCTCGACGTCCACTACCGGGGCCGCAACATCGCCGACGTGCTCGAGATGACGGTCCGCGAGGCGTTCACCTTCTTCCGCGGGCATCAGAAGGTGCAGGCGCGGCTCAAACGGCTGATCGACGTGGGGCTCGACTATGTGCGGCTCGGCCAGCCGGCCAATACGCTCAGCGGTGGCGAATCGCAGCGGCTGAAGCTCGCCGGGTATATTTCCTCGTCGCGACGAGGGCGATGCTTATTCATTCTCGACGAACCGACCACGGGACTGCACTTTTCCGATATCGTGCAATTGCTCGACTGCTTCGACGCGCTCTTGTCGGTGGGGCATTCGCTGATCGTGGTCGAACACAATCTGCACCTCATCAAGTCAGCCGATTACGTCATCGATCTGGGTCCCGGCGCCGCGGAAGAAGGGGGGCTCGTCGTCGCCGAGGGAACGCCCGAGATGGTGGCGCGCAAGAACGAATCGGTAACGGGCCGCTACCTGCGCGAGGCGCTGGCCAGCGAGTTTCAGCCGCAGACCTCATGAGCAGGCCGTCTATGCACGAGCGCGATCCGGTCGATCTGTTCTACGGCGAGGCGAACGCGGCGCTGGCGCGGGTCTACGTGCGTCTGTCGGACGCGATCTCGCCGAGGCTTGACGGCGCCACGCTTTCCGGCACCATCGCCGGACCGCACTGCCTCTACGCGCGTACGCTCCCTTCGCAGTTCCGCTTGATGTCGGGCACGCCGGGGGGAGAGACGCTGGCCGAGGCCGTGGTGACGGATCCCTGCTTCTGGTCGCCGCTCGAGCCGTATCGTTATACGGCGCGGATCACAATCGACGACGGCTCCGGTTCCCATGCCCTGTCCGATCTTGTGTTTGGCATTCGCCGGCTAGGCGTGCGCGGAAAGCGGCTTTACTTCGAGGGGAAGAACTGGGTGGCGAGAATCGTCACCTGCCGCGAGCCTGATCTTGAACAGTTGCCGCGCTGGCGCGAGGTGGGCGCGACGCTGTTGGTCGACCGTCCTGACGATGAATTCTGCGAAGGGGCGAGCCAGATCGGCGTGCTGTTGATGGCACGGGTGGCGGGGGATGAAGCAACGATCGTGCGCGAGTTGCGCCGCCTGACCCGTCACGCCGCAGTGGGGATCGCGCTGGTTGAACCGACGGGCAGGATAGAAGGCGACCTGCGCGACGCGTGTCGCAATGTGCTGCTGGCCGCGGTGGCAAATGAGGAAACCGCTGTAATACCATCCACCTGGGCACATGTGATGTTGTTCGACGTAGAAAAAGCTTTGTCGATTGCTCGCCTGGCCGCCGACTGCACACTGCCCGTATTCATACGGAGAAAGCTGGCGCCCGCGAGCGACTCGTCGCTCGAAGGAGCGCGCGCGGCCTGCGATGGGCTACAAGCCGATTTGACAGGACAGTGTGAGGCCGCGGCCTTCTGCGTCTGAGCAAGAACGATCGCCACCACAACTTCGCAAGCAAGAGCATGTCTGATCCGGCATCGCCAACCATTGCTAACAGCATTTTGGCGCTGCCACCTCTGTGTCTTCGCGGCTTTTCGTTAAAACATCAGGGGAGCTGGATTGCTCCTGCGTCCTGACATTGCTCCTCTCCACATGTCGAACAAGCCCACGCTCGCTCAGCTTGATTTTCGCCTGGCAGCCATGCTGAGCCTGGCGGCGGGGGCCGTCGATGTGATTGGATTCCTGGCGCTGGGGGGACTGTTCACCTCGCATATTACGGGGAATCTGGCCGTTGTAGCGGCGCATTACACCACGGGGTTCTTCAGCGAAGTGGCGCCCATGCTGGCGATCCCGATCTTTATGGTCGTGCTGGTGTGCGTGTCGCTGGCGGCGCATGCCTTGGAACGGCGTGGGGCTTCTCCACGGCGATTTCTGCTCGTGCTGCACACCTTGCTACTCGTCGTCTCGCTCGTACTGGGGTGGGTGTGGGGGCCCTTCGAGAATGCGAACCTGGCGCTACCCGTGCTGATCGGAATGTTGTTGGTGGCGGCAATGGCGGTACAAAATGCCTTCGTCAAGCAGTGTCTGGCCGACGCCCCCTCGACGGCGGCCATGACGATGAACACGACGCAAATGCTCGTCGATGTGGCGACGCTTGCCGCACGGCGCGATTCGCCCGAAATGCTGGCGAAAGCACGGCGCCGCGCTGGGGCCATGTTCACCTGCCTCGTAGGATTCGTCGTCGGCTGCGCGATCGGCGCGGTGCTCGAATACCGTTACGATCTGGCGTCTCTCGCTTTTCCCACGGCGCTGGCGATCATCGCGCTGCCACTCAACGAGTTCGGCAGCTTCGGGCACACGACTAACGATTGATGATCGCTGCTACTCGTTGGTTGTTTTGGGCTCGCGCGGAGACGCGGAGTTGCTCACGGCTCGTTCGGCACCAGGCGTGATAACGCCAGTACGACCCACGATGCCGTTCCACATTGAATCGGCGTGAGCAGTTTTGAACTGCCACCGGGAGAACCGTCGTTCGAAGCGTGTGAGGTCATCGGCCAGCTACCGTCAGGTTGCTGCTTGGCGACGAGAAAGTCGATTGCGCGGCGGATCTCGGGGCGATCGGCGGTATAGCCCACGAGCGCCAGTGCGTAAAGCGTCTGACCGGTGGCGTAGGCATCGGTCGGCATTTCGGCATTTTGCCGCCAGCCTCCCTCAGGCTGTTGCAGGGCGAGGAGTTCGTCGACGGTCGATTGCAACTGGTCGCGCGACTTGCCCAGGCGAAGCTCGACCAGGATCTTGAGGACCTTATCCTGCAAGTTGTCGGGGAGCGTCAGGCCACTCCACCAAGTCAAGGCCTTGTCGAGCGCGGCACGTTGCGGCTCGGGAGAATCGGGGCCCGTCTCGCCATAGAGCGCCATGAGATTCCACGCGCCATCGGTGGTTTCGCTCTCGTTGATGGGTGGACGGCGGAGGTGGCAATCCCAGCCCCCGTCGGCGCGCTGTTTCTCGACGAGACCAGCGGCAATCGCTTGCAAAGCCTGCCGCTGGCCATCGGTCAGGGAGGGATAGCTGCGTGCGGCGACGGCGGTGAAGGCGGTCACGACGCGCACGCCGTTATCGACGGGGCGTGGGCCTGGCGGAGAGCCTGGCTCGGGAATCTGCTTCGAAGCGACCAGCGCCTGCGGACTGCCGAATGCCGTCTCGGCCATGTCGGTCACGTATTTCTTGTCGATGGCGTACCCCTGCCGCTCCGCCTCGTTGAGCGACCAGAGCACCATCGGTAGATGATGGCAGGAAGCGCAGCCGCGGGTGCTCATCCACGAGGCGCTTTCGGCCTGCTCATATCCGATTGCCTTTTGCACCGCTTCGCGAATCTGCTGCTCGGTGGCCGCGGCCGGTTCATCGGCGTGAGCCAGTGCCGAAAGGGAAAACCCGCACAACAGCAGCGAGAAGGTTGACGCCCGCACAGTGGATCCCATTCTGCCAGGAATACAACTCGTTCACGAGGCCAGCCGGCGATTGTACTCCGGGAGCGACCGCGCACACCACAAACTTCTTGTCA